>NZ_JAPCIZ010000021.1:0-61603 GCF_027707725.1 Aeromonas sp. QDB25
GAACAACAAGATCAAAGTGATAAAGCGCATGGCATATGGATTTAGGGACTCAGAATACTTTTTTCTGAAAATCAAGGCGGCCTTCCCCGGAAAGCCGCGATGAACCTTTTTATTGCGCTGGATCAACCCGGCTCCCGGTATGTGGAAAACCACAATAGAGGCGACTTCCTGCGTTGAGGACAATCGGCCCAACCCCTTTCAAGCCAGCTCAGCAGAAGGAAAGATGCCATGGAGCCCAGCAAGCGCCGATTGTTATCCGGGATCGCCGCCCTCACCGCAGGGGCGGCCCTGATCCCCGTCACCCAGGTTCAGGCGCAGTCCGTTCCCGCTCCCCGCAACGGGCGGGCGGCCATCAGCCGGGGGGACGGGCGCAAGCGTTACGGCATGCTGATCGACCTGCGCCGCTGCGTCGGCTGTCAAGCCTGCACCGTGGCCTGCACCATCGAAAACCAGCCTCCACTCGGCCAGTTTCGCACCACGGTGAGCCAGTACGAGGTGAGCGACGTGGCCGCCCTCGCGGCTCCCGCCTCCCTCTTGATGCTGCCAAGGCTCTGCAACCACTGCGCCGAGCCCGCCTGCCTCGATGTCTGCCCCACCGGCGCCACCTTCCAGCGCGATGACGGCATCGTGGTGGTCAACAACGACTGGTGCGTCGGCTGCGGCTACTGCGTGCAGGCCTGCCCCTATGACGCCCGCTTCATCAACCACGAGACCAACACCGCCGACAAGTGCACCTTCTGCGCCCATCGGCTGGAGGCGGGGCTCTTGCCCGCCTGCGTCGAGAGTTGTGTCGGCGAGGCGCGCATCATAGGGGATTTGAACGATCCCAAGAGCCGGATAAGCCGCTTGCTGCGCGAACACGAGCCGGTGCTCAAGGTGCTCAAGCCGGAGGCCAATACCCAGCCGCGGGTCTTTTATCTCGGCATGGACGAGGCCTTCGTCAGCAAGGTCGACGGCAACCCGGCCCTGCGCACCCTGCTCTCCGACGATGGCAAGGAGATAGCCCATGGTCATTAACGAACTGCTGGCCCCGGCTCAGCCCATCACCTGGCTGCCCTGGGCGGTGCAATATTTCTTCCTCATCGGCCTCGCCTACGGAGCCCTCTGGCTCGGCGCGTTTGAGCTGTGGCGCAAGGCGCCGGACCCGCGGCTGCAGACCCTGGCGGCGGTGCTGATGGTGGCGGCCGGCCTGGTGGCCCCCATTGCCCTGACCGCGGATCTGCACCAGCCGGCCCGGGCCTGGCACTTCTACGCCCAGACGCGCTTTGGCTCCGTCATGTGGTATGGCGCCTATCTGCTGCCGCTGTTCAGCCTGCTCTCCATGCTGCTCGGCTGGCTGCTGCTAAGGCCTGCCCTGGCCCGGCGCGGTGCAGAAGGGGACAACATAGCCCGCCTTGCCCGGCTGCTCTGCCTGGGAAGCTGGTCGGGGAAATCCTGGCAGCGGCCCCTCTCCCTGCTGGCGGCCGTGAGCGGGCTCAGCATCGCCCTCTACACCGGGCTCGAGACCATGGCGGTGGCGGCGCGCCCGCTCTGGCACACCCCCTGGTTGCCCTGGCTGCTGACCCTGAGCGCCGTGCTGGGGGCCCAGAGTGCCCTGCTGCTGCTCAACCGCTTGTTGGCGGGCTGGCATGCCCAGACCGAGTCGACCCTGCTGCGCCAGAGCGGCTGGACCTTGAGCCTGCTGGCGCTCTCCCTGCTGGGCTGGGCCCTGTTTGGCGGCGCCTCGGCGGCAGAGGCCGCGGCCCTCTATCGGCTCGACCCGAGCTGGCGGCTGGCGGCCCACTGGCTGCTGTTGACCCTGGGGCTGGCCGGCCTGCTGATGCTGCTGCGGCCAAGGATCTCTGCCCGCCTGGCACTCTGGGGGCTGGCGCTGCTGGGGCTGCACCTGGTGTGGGGCCTGCGCTGGCTGGTGCTGATCCAGGGGCAGCTCGCACCCAAGTACGGGGCCGGCGTCTACCTCTATGAAATCGCCTGGGGCCCGGCCGGTGTGCTCGGCATTCTCGGCACCTTCGGTCTGCTGCTGGCCCTGCTGGTGGCCCTCTCGGAGCTGGTGCACCCCTCTGCTTCCTCTGCCATCAAGGCATCCACAACTTTTGCACGCGAGGCACTCTGATGGATCACAGCAAACGCAAGTTTCTCAAGGGCGCCGCCATCGCCGGCGGCACCGGATTGTTCGTCGCCGGTTACAGCGACACCCTCAAGCAGGTGGCGAGCGGCCTCGCCACCGGCAGCTCGGGCCAGCCGACCCGGGATCCCATCCATGGCAACTCGCTGGCCGTGGAGTACCGGGTTGACGAGCAGGGGGAGCTGCACCCCAACCCGGCCCAGCGGGTTGCCAACACCATGTGCCTCGGCTGCTGGACCCTGTGCGGAGTGCGGGCCCGCATCGACAACGAGCGCGACCAGATAGTGCGGATCCTGGGCAACCCCTATCACCCCCTCTCCGCCCGCCATCACATCGACTTCAAGACCCCGGTCAAGCAGGCGCTGCTCGCCACCAGTGGCTACCAGGAAGGGGGGGCTGGACGGGCGCTCCACCGCCTGCGCGCGGGGCAATGCCATGCTGGAGCAGCTCGACAGCCCGCAGCGGGTCACCCGCTGCCTCAAGCGGGTGGGACCCCGTGGCAGCGGCCGCTGGCAGAGCATCCCCTTCGAGCAGCTGGTGGCCGAGGTGGTGGAGGGGGGCGATCTGTTTGGCGAGGGCCTGGTTGAGGGGCTGCGGGCCATTCGCAACCTCGCCGAGCCGCTCGACCCGGCCAACCCGGAGTACGGCCCCAGGGCCAACCAGCTGCTGGTGAGCAACGCCTCGGACGAGGGGCGAGATCACTTCATCAAGCGCTTCACCTTCAACAGCTTCGGCACCCGCAACTTCGCCAACCACGGCGCTTACTGCGGCCTGTCGTTCCGGGTCGGGGCCGGTGCCCTGCTGGACGATCTGGAGAAGAACGCCCACCTCAAGCCGGACTGGGACGAGAGCGACTTCCTGCTGTTCATGGGCACCTCGCCCCAGCAATCGGGCAATCCCTTCAAGCGCCAGTCCCGTCAGCTGGCGGCAAACCGGGCGCGACCGGGCAAGCCGTTCTCCTGCGTGGTGGTGGCCCCCAGCCTGCCCAACACGGTGAACATGCCCTCCGCCCCCGCCAACCGCTGGCTGCCCATCCGCCCTGCCACCGACTCGGCGCTGGCCATGGCCATGTTGCGCTGGATCATCGACAACCAGCGTTTCGCCGAGTCCTTTCTGGCAGCCCCCAATGCCGCTGCCGCCGAGCGGGCCGGCTATCGCGGTTTTTGCAACGCCAGCCACCTGGTGCTCTGCGACAAGTCCCACCCGCGCTTCGGTCAGATGCTGCGGGCCAGCGATCTCGGTTTGCCCTTTGAGGGGGAAGCCTATGGGGAGGGGGACGCCATGCTGGTAGAGGAGGCGAACAGCGGCGAGCCGAGACCCGCCGGCCAGTGTGAGCGGGCCAACCTCTGGGTGGATCGCCCCATTCAGGGCCCCAAGGGGGAGCTGATGGTGAAGAGCAGCTTCCAGTTGCTGGCCGAGGCGTGCCGGGAGCACTCCCTCGCACAATACAGCGCCGAGTGCGCCGTGCCGGTGAGCGATATCGAGGCGCTGGCGCGGGAGTTCACCAGCCACGGCACCCGGGCTGCCGTGGTCTCCCACGGCGGCACCATGAGCGCCAACGGCTTCTACTCGGCCTGGGCCATCATGATGCTCAACGTCATGATCGGCAACCTCAATGCCCGGGGCGGCGCCGTGGCGAGCGGCGGCAAGTTCGATCCCTTCGGGGCGGGGCCGCGCTACGATCTGGCGAGCTTCCCCGGCATGGTCAAACCCGCCGGGGTCTTCCTGTCGCGCTCCAAGTTCCCCTACGAGAAGACCTCTGAATATCGGCGCAAGCGCGAGGCAGGCCAGAACCCCTATCCGGCGCAAGAGCCCTGGTTCCCGATCTCGGGCCCACTGCTCGGCGAACACCTGACTGCGGCGGTGAACGGCTACCCCTACCGGCTCAAGGCCTGGATCAACCACATGGGCAACCCCCTCTACGGCCAGGCCGGGCTCGCCAAGGCCATCGGCGAAGAGCTCAAAGACCCTGCCGTGCTGCCGCTCATTGTCAGCATCGACAGCTTCATCAACGAGTCGTCGGCGCTGTCGGACTACCTGGTGCCGGACACCCTGACCTACGAGTCCTGGGGTTGGGCCACCGCCTGGCACGGGGTGATGACCAAGGTTTCCACCGGTCGCTGGCCCATCGTGGAGCCCCGTGTCGCCAAGACTGCCGAGGGGGAGCCGGTCTGCATGGAGTCCTTCTTTATCGCGGTGGCCAAACGGCTGGGGCTGCCGGGCTTTGGCGAGGGGGCGCTCAAAGGGGCGGACGGCAAGGTGCACGGCTTGAACCGGGCGGCGGACTTCTCCCTCTACGGGGCGGCCAACGCCGCCTATCTCTTCGCCCGTGGCGGGCGCTTCGAGCCGGCGGCCAAGGGGCGCGATGACGCGGGTCAGCCGAGCAAGCGCTGGCCCAAGCCGCTGATGGTGTGGAACCCCGAGGTGGGCAGCCGCCGTCACAGCCAGAGCGGGCAATACTTGAGCGGTACCCCGCGCTTCTTCCGCCCCCAGCTGGCGGACGGCACGCCACTCAATGAGGCGTTCAAGCCGGCCCAGTGGCCGCTGCTGCTCACCAGTTACAAGTCCCACACCATGAGCTCCATGAGCATTGGCTCGGATCGTCTGCGCCAGGTGAACCCCAGCAACCGGGTGCGGCTCAATGCGCAGACGGCGGCGCAGTTGGGGATCGAGAGCGGGGACAGGGTACGGGTCAGCACCCCGGATGGCAGCGTGATCGGGGTGGCCGAGTGCGTGGCAGGGGTACAGGCGGATGCCATCGCCATCGAGCACGGCTTCGGCCACAAGGAGCTGGGGGCGCGGGAACATTGGATCGACGGCCAGAAAGTGGTTGCCAACCCGCTGCGCGGAGCCGGGGTCAACCTCAATGATCTGGCGGTGCTGGATCCCAGCCGCCATGGCCGCTATCCCCTGGTGGACTGGGCCATCGGCTCGTCGGCCCGCCAGGGGCTGCCGGCCCGGGTGGAGAAGCTGGTATGACAAACCAATGAAAACGGGGCCTTCGGGCCCCGTTGCTTGTCTGCTCTGCGTCACTGTCACAGTGTGACGACGACCCACACCAGGCGGTGATCCGAGCTGACGCCCTTGGCGATGCCCAGCTTGGCATCGTACACCAGGTGGTAGCCCGGCTCGAAGCTGGCCGGCCAGAACACGCCGGAGGCGACCGCGTTCAGATTGGCGGAGGGCAGCACGTGGTCGAGCTGCAGGCCGCTGCTGCTGGTGATGCGCTCCGGGGTGGGGCGGTTGTTGTTGCGCTTGCACTGATCCGGCTGGCTGGCGAGGCACTCGGGGCCGCCCTGGCTGACCGGGATCAGGGCGCCGTTGGTGACGGCCTGGTTGACCAGCACATGGTTGTGCAGATCCTGGATGGCGGTGAGATCCCCATCGCCAATCTGGGGATCGGCGTTGAGATCCCCGGCGATGACAAACCTGGCGCCCTCGGGCAGGCCACCCGCCTTGCCGGTGTCATCCACCATGTAGCCTGCCCCTGCCACATAGTCCTGCCAGAAGGCTATCTCCGCCCGGTTGCGTTTGACGTTGTGGCGCGCCGCGTTGCCGAAGATGGGCGGAGTCGGGTGGGAGATAAGGAAGTGGATCACCTCCTCCTTGTTGCCACGCTTGATGCGCACCGGCACGTCGGCGTGGTTCTTGGACGAGAGCGGGAAGGCCTGCCAGGCGGCGTCGTCATACCAGGCATCGCCACACTGGCGGCTGGCCGGGATCGGCGCCTTGGCATTGTTGCAGTCGTCGATGACGGGGTTCGCTTCGCCCGGCATCTCCTTCCACTTGAATGTCTGGAAGGTGCGGATCTGTTTGGTATCGATGGGATACCGGGACATCACGGCGAAGGCGTACTGGCCGTGGTAGTTGCCAAAGCCCCATGCGTCGTCCGGCCCGCTCACTCTGCCATCCAGGTTGAGGTCATGGCCGCTCATCAGGCCGGTGTTGGTGGCGAAGTTCTGCAGCACCGGGTAGCTGATGGCGGTCACCTCGTCGTGCTGGGCGTGGGCCAGGTAGTTGTCGTTGAAGGCGTTGAGGTCCGTGGTGTCGCGGCCCTTGCCGTCATTGTCGAATTCGCTCAGCAGCAACACGTCCGGCCGGGTACGCTGGATGATTTCGGCGATGTTGCGGATCTGCTGCACGTCGAGGGCCTTGGTCTTCTCGGCGCCGCTCAAGGTGCCGTCGGCGAGGCGGACCAGCAGGGCATCCTGCTCGGTGCGGGTCAGGGCGAGCTCTTCCCCCAGCATGCCGGGTGCAGTGCGATCGAAGGCGAGATTGAAGGTGGCAAAGCGAACCATGGTGGGCCTCGGCGTCAGTGTGGCCGGGACAGCCTGCCATCTTTGGCAGGAAAATGGCAGCACCCTGCCGAATTTCATGGGAAAGGTGCCCGGGTTTCCCCGTGACACGCAAGCGCTCGGCTCAGGCCCAGCGGGAGAGAGGGGAGGGAATGGCGTAGGCGTAGCCCTGCTGGTAGTCGCAGCCCAGCCGGTTCGCCACCTCGATATGGGCCTGGGTCTCCACTCCCTCGCACACCACGGCCATGCCGAGTCGTTGCAGGTATTTCACCAGCCCCGTCAGCATGTTGAGGGCATGGGTGCTGCGTACAGCCTGGAGCAGCAGGGAACGATCCAGCTTCACGATCTCGTAGGGGAGCATCATCAGGCGCTGGAAGTTGCATGCCAGGGAGCCGAAGTCGTCACAGGCGATGTGTGCGCCATGGGCTCGCAACACCTCGATCATCTCCCTGTGCTGGTGCTTGATCCTGACGTGTTCCAGCACCTCGAACCAGATGGCGATCCCCAGCTTGCGGGCCTGGAGCAGCACCAGCAACAGCAGATTGCGGTAGGTGGGGCTGGAGAGCGCCGGATTGAGGTTGATGGAGAGCGCATAGGGGCCTTTTTGGGCGAGCACGGGCAGATCGCGCATGATGGCCCTGAGCATGACGATATCCAGGTGCAAAGCGTCATCTTCGCCGAGGGCGGCAAAATCGATGCCCTGATAACCCTGGCTGCCGGCATCCCAGCGTCTGGCCAGCACCTCATACCCCTTGACCTGACGATCCTGGCCGATGATGGGCTGATAAAAGGGGACGACGATATCCGCCATGCTGACCATGGCACTCACGGGATACTCTTCTTTGAACGCAAACATGGCTCTCACCTGACGGGAACATGGCTGCGCATCATACAGGGAGGGTCTAAAGGGAGGCTGTAGGAAGAGTCTGATAATGGGCGTGGGCAGAAAGGAGGGGGTCAGGGAAGGGCATGGCCCTGTGCAGGTGCGGCGCCAGCCAGGGGGGCTGCGTGCATGGCCTGGGCAAGCCAGGACCAGTCGAGCATGGGGGAGCCCGCCTTGAAGCGCTGATAGGCGCATCCCTGACGGATGGTCAGGAAGAGGGTGCTCGGCAGGCCGAGGCGGTTGAGGTAGCGCACCATCACGTCTCCCTGATAATCCCGCAGCCGCAGTTGCAGCTCGGGCAGTGTCAGCCCGTGCTCGCGACCCGTTTCATCCCAGATTTCAAACATCTGTGTGCACTCCTTGCGACATGAGGCTCCACTGTTTCTAAAAAGTGCGGGGAGGGCAATTGTCAGATCTGACAGCGCCATGTGGATTCTATCCAGAAAAGCGAAAACCCGGCGCGAGGCCGGGTTGTCTGAAGGATGGTGGAGGGAGAAGGATTCGAACCTTCGAAGGCAGAGCCGTCAGATTTACAGTCTGATCCCTTTGGCCGCTCGGGAACCCCTCCACAGGGGCATTGCATATTGTGTTCAGGAAGATGGTGGAGGGAGAAGGATTCGAACCTTCGAAGGCAGAGCCGTCAGATTTACAGTCTGATCCCTTTGGCCGCTCGGGAACCCCTCCACGGGGTATTTTCCTGATTTTTACTTACTTGACGCACTTGAATGGTGGAGGGAGAAGGATTCGAACCTTCGAAGGCAGAGCCGTCAGATTTACAGTCTGATCCCTTTGGCCGCTCGGGAACCCCTCCCCAAGTGCGAGGCCGCATACTACCAGATCCGGCAAGGTTGTGAACCCCTTGGCCGCATTCTGACGACAAAAAAGTGTCAAGTGGTCATTTTTTGATATGTTTCGCTCAAAATTCACACTTTTCAATGACTTTTATGTCGCTGCCGAAACGGCGAGGGGGCGTGGGGGGCTGGCTGCCAGGAGCCACGGGACTCCTGGCGGATCATGGGGCGCTGGCGCTCGCTCAGGCGTCGGCGGGGCGAGCCTGCTGGCAACCCTGCACCGCATGGGCGATGAGTTCGAGGGCGCTCTGCTCGCAGGGGGGCAGCACCTCGTCGCAACTCGCGATCGGGGTGACGCGATCCCCCCACTTGATGAGGGCGGCGCCCCAGGTCAGCCCGGCCCCGAAGGCGGCGGTCAGCAGGTAGCTGTTCGGCTTGACCCGACCCTGCTCCAGCGCCTCGCACAGGGCGATGGGCACGGTGGCGGCGGAGGTGTTGCCGTACTGCTCTATGTTGACCATCACCTTCTCCATGGGGGCGTTCATCCGCTTGGCCAGGGTCTCGATGATGCGCACGTTCGCTTGGTGCGGCACGATGAGGTCGATCTGCTCGGGGGCGATGCCGGCCTGGGCCAGTACGGTGCCGGTGGCTTCGCCCATGCCGCGCACGGCGCGCTTGAAGATCTCCTGCCCCTCGAAGTTGAAGGTGAAGAGGCCGTCAATGTCGGCGAAACGCACCCGATCCGTACCGAAGTTCGGCACGTGCAGTATCTCCCGCGCTTCGCTGTCACAACCGAGCTTGCTGGCAATCAGGCCGCTCTCCTGCTCGCTCGCCTCGATGATGACGGCGCCTGCGCCATCCCCGAACAGCACGGCGGTGTCGCGCTTGGCCCAGTCCAGCAACTGGGTCAGCCGCTCGGCACCGATCACCAGCACCCTTTGCATCATGCCGGTCTGCACCAGGGAGGTGGCGACCGAGAGGGCATAGACGAAGCCGGTGCAGGCGGCGTTGAGGTCGAACACCGCCGCCTTGTGGGCGCCGAGGGCCTGCTGCACGGCGGAGGCGCCATTGGGGACCAGCGTGCCCGGTGTGGCGGTCGCCAGGATGATGCCATCGAGGGCGGCGGCGTCCAGACCTGCGCACGCCAGGGCGCGACGGGCGGCCAGGGTGGCGAGCGCCTGGGTGCTGACATGGGAGACCCGGCGGGCCTTGATGCCGGTGCGCGGGTAGATCCACTCGTCCGAGGTATCCATGATGGTGCCGAGGTCATCGTTGGTCAGCGAGGCGGGGGGCAGGCATTTTCCCCACCCGGTGATAGTGGCGTATGTCATCTTGTCGTCGCTTGTCGTGATGGCCGCCCTGGGGCGGAAAGTGGCGAAATTATGCCGCACGGGGCGTTCACTGTCATCCTGCGGTCCCCCCAGTGTAAGGGGAGTGGCGGGAGCAAGACCGTGATTTTGCTTAAATTTCCTCTTCTCCTTGCCGTAAGATGAAGGCCCGATCCCGGCGACCCCTTCCCGAGGTGACTCCTGTGCACAAAGCGAATCTCAATCTCTTGCCCACCCTCAAGGTGCTGCTGGAGACCCGCAATATCAGCCGGGCGGCGGAGCTGCTGAACCTGAGCCAGCCCTCCATCAGCAAGCAGCTCGGCCAGCTTCGCAGCGAGTTTGGCGACGAGCTGCTGGTGCGGGAAGGGCAGCGCTGGCTGCTGACCCCGCGGGCGGAGGCCCTGGCGGCCCAGCTTGCCGATTCCCTCGGTGCCCTGGAGCGGCTCTACGAGGCGCCGGAATTTGCCCCCGAGCGCTGCGAGCGGGTGTTTCGGCTCGCCTCCTCCGACTACGTGGCCCAGCACATCCTGCCGGACATCTGTGCTGCCCTGGCGAGGGCCGCCCCCCGAGCGGCGCTGGAGTACAGCCTGTGGGACAAGCGCCAGTTGCCCCAGCTCTGGCAATCGGAGCTGGACATGGTCTCCACCATCACGGAGCTGGTGCCGGACCAGATCCGCGGCCTGCATCAGGGGGAGGACAGGCTGGTGGTGCTGATGGGGCGTCATCACCCGCTCTCTGGCATGGCGCCCAGTCTGGAGGATTACCTCGCCTGGCCCCACCTGCAGGTGAGCGGGGGCGGTGACAAGGACAGCCCGGTGGAGCAGGTGCTGGCCCCCCGAGGGCTCTCCCGCCGCTGGTTTGCCCGTGTGCCCTTCTTCCAGGCTGCGGTGGAGGTGCTGCTGCGCACAGACTGTCTGATGACCACCCCGGCCCATATCGCCTGGCAGCTCTCCCAGGAACATGCCCTGAGTTTTTGCGATCTCCCCTTCGCCACCCGGGTCCAGCAGTATCATCTGCTGTGGCACCAGCGCCATCACCTGGATCCGGCTCACCGCTGGTTTCGCGAGCTGGCCTATCCCTTCCTGCGGGATCACCTGCAATTCACCCTGGGGGAGAGTCGCAAGCAGTTGGCCCGAGGGCCGCAGGTGAGCCGCTGATGGCAGCGGGTTGTGCCACTCTATAGCCACTGGCTATGGACTCTATTCATAACTTTCACTTCTGGCATAGCGAGCCACCCCCTACCCTGATCCCGGGTGACAACAATCGACACGAAGGAAGAGAAGGTATGGAGCTGACGAGTTGGCTGGCGCTGGCCGCCATTTGCGTGATGGGGGCCATCAGCCCGGGGCCGAGCCTGGCACTGATCATCCGCAATACGGTGCAGGGAGGGCAGGGCCACGGGGTTGCCACGGCGCTGGGACACGGCCTGGGAGTCGGCATCTATGCGCTGATCACGGCCCTCGGCCTCGCCATCCTGATCACCCAGACCCCGCTGCTGTTCGATCTCATCCGCTACGGCGGCGCGGCGTTTCTCGCCTGGCTCGGGATCAAGGCGTTGCTGGCCAGGCCCGCAGGGGGTGAGGCAGGCAAGGAGGAGCACCCGCCACGGGGACGTCAAGGGGCGTTCGAGGGCTTTATGGTGGCCTTCTTGAACCCCCAGCTCGCCATCTTCTTTATCGCCCTGTTCAGCCAGTTCGTGCACGCCGACACCGGCTGGCGTGAGGGGGGCATCATGATGCTGACCGCAGGCGGTATCGATGCGCTCTGGTATGTGCTGGTGGCCCTGGTGCTCTCTCGCGGACCCGTACTCGCCTGGCTCAAGGCCAAATCCACCGTGATCGACAAGGTGAGCGGTCTGGTGCTGCTGGGGCTGGCCCTCAAGGTCGTGATCTAGCTCTGCGTCGGGTGCCAGCGTAGTCGGCACTCTCTCAGGGCCGGGGGATGAGGGGGCAGCCAGACGTCCTTGTACCGGGTCAATCCTGCATTCTGCGGTGATCTTAAGCGGGATCAAGGCGGCGGGCGGGGAGTCTGGCTAGAGTGGCGGCCATTTGCAGCCCTTCGAACCGGACGTTATGCGCGATCAAAACCATCACAACCGCCTGGAGTTGCTGGCCCCGGCCAAGAACCTCGCCTATGGCATCGAGGCCATCAACCACGGCGCCGATGCCGTCTACATGGGGGGCCCCGCCTTCGGTGCCCGCAGCGCAGCGGGCAACAGCCTCGAGGACATCGAGGCCCTGGCCCGCCATGCCCACCGCTTCGGCGCCCAGGTCTTCGTCGCCTTCAATACCCTGCTGCACGACCACAAGCTGGAGCAGGCCCGGCGCCTGACCCACCAGATCTACGAGGCGGGGGCCGATGCGCTGATCGTGCAGGACATGGGGCTGCTGGCGCTCGATTTGCCCCCCATCGCGCTGCACGCCAGCACCCAGACCGACAACCGCACCCCGGAAAAGGTGAAGTTTCTGCAGGACGTGGGCTTCTCCCAGGTGGTGCTGGCCCGCGAGCTCTCCCTTGCGCAGATCCGCGAGATAAGCGCCGCCACGAGCGTGCAGCTGGAGTTCTTCATCCACGGTGCCCTGTGCGTCTCCTACAGCGGCCAGTGCAACATCAGCCACGCCCGCACCGGGCGCAGCGCGAATCGCGGCGAGTGCGCCCAGCTCTGTCGACTGCCCTGTTCCCTGCAAACGTCGGCGGGGGAGGTGCTGGTGGAAAACAGCCACCTGCTCTCCTTGAAAGACATGGATCAGACCGACAACCTGGAGGCGCTGATCGCCGCAGGGATCCGCTCCTTCAAGATTGAAGGGCGCCTCAAGGGGCTCGACTACGTCAAGAACGTCACCGCCTGGTATCGCCAGAAGCTGGACACCATCCTGGCGAGCCGCCCCGATCTGGTGGCCGCTTCCGCCGGTCGTTGCAGCTACACCTTTACGCCGGATCCCAAGAAGAGTTTCAACCGGGGCAGCACCGACTACTTCCTCCATGGCCGACAGCCAGGCATCGACTCGCCGCGCAGCCCGAAATACGTCGGGGAGCCGCTCGGGCGCGTCACCAGCGTGACCCGCGATGGCATCGAGATCGACGGCCAGGCCGTTGCCCTCAACAACGGCGATGGCCTCGGCTTCTTCAAGCCGGGGGGCGAGTTGGTGGGCATGCGCCTCAATCAAGTGGAAGAGAAGGCACAGAGCAAGCGGTTACTCCTGTCGGAACCCATGCCCGGTCTCAAGGTGGGCACCGAGATCTTTCGCAACCACGATCAGGCCTTCAGCAAGCAGCTCGAAAAGGGGAGCGCGGATCGCCGCATCCGGGTCGATATGCGGTTATCGGAGTGCGACGAGGGACTGCGGCTCGAACTTGTGGACGAGCAGGGCATTGGCGCCGCCGTCACGCTCTCCTGCGACCAACAGCCGGCCGACAACCCGGAACGGGCGCTGCAACAGGCCAGGGATCAGCTCGGCAAACTCGGCAAAACCCTGTTTGTGGCTCGCCAGATTGAGTTGGCATTCACTCGCCCGCTATTTATTGCGGCTTCACAGCTTAACGGCTTGCGCCGGGACGGCATTGCCGCCTTGGAGGCGGCCCGTCTGGCAGCCTACCGGCGACCCGAGCGGCGCATTCCCCTGCGAGGCGCCGTTTATCCCCAGCATCGGCTCTCCTACCTCGGCAACGTGCTGAACAGCGCGGCGGAGCAGTTCTTTCGCGAACATGGGGTGGGGAGCATCGCCCCCGCGTATGAGGCGAACAAGGAGGAGCGGGAAGTGGTGCTGATGACAACGAAGCACTGCATCCGCTACAGCCAGCAGCTCTGCCCCAAGGAGGTGCCCGGTCTCAAGGCCGAGCCCCTGGAGCTCAAGATGGGCAAGGAGAGTTTCCGCCTGCGTTTTGACTGCCACCGCTGCGAGATGCAGGTGATGGGCAGCCTGAAGAGAGGATGATTGCCCGTGTGGGCATGGGGCTGGAGCGGATTTGATGGCAGTATGGGGCGCGGCCTAGTCACGGATATCCCGTGGTGAGGCACCTTCCCCCAGCCTTCTTCTGACAAAGGATCCGTCATGAACATCCATGCACTGCCGTTTTGCACCACGAACTGGGCCGAGGTCCCGCCGACCGAACACAAGGGAGAGCGCGGCGTCGCCCGCTGGCACACCCGGCAGTTCGGGGAGCTGCGGGTGCGAATGGTGGAGTACTCCCCCGGGTATCTGGCGGATCACTGGTGCAGCAAGGGCCATGTGCTGCTCTGCCTCGAAGGGGAGCTGCACACCGAGTTGCAGGATGGCCGCGTCTTCACCCTGACGCCGGGCATGAGCTACCAGGTGGCGGACAACGCCGAACCCCATCGCTCCTATACCGAACTGGGCGCTCGCCTCTTTATCGTCGACTGAGCTGCCCTCTTTCCCGCTTTCCCTTTGCGCTTCAGGAACTTGCCATGCTTGAACTCAGACCCAACTGCGAGTGCTGTGACCGGGATCTGCCCGCCGACACGGCGACGGCCTACATCTGCTCCTTCGAGTGCACCTTCTGCGCCGAGTGCAACGATCAGTATCTGCACCTGACCTGCCCCAACTGTGGCGGCGAGCTGGTCAGGCGCCCGCGCCGCCCGGTGGCCAAGCTGCTGAACAACCCCGCCTCCCTCCAGCGCGTCTTCAATCCGGCTCTGAAAGCGGCGCTGGGCAAGGGGGGCTAGGGCCCTCCCTTCATGGGAAGGGCTGGGCTGGCAACTGGCTCGCCCCTGTGGCTCTTGACCTTCTCCCGGCGGCAGCCCCTATCAAGGGGGCTCACACCAAAGGAGCAAAAGATGACGGAGCGATTCGAAGGAGAAGGGGCGAAGGCCTATGACAGCCGCATCCCCCTGCTGGTGCCAGGCTACGAGCTGCTGCACCAGCTTTGTGCCTCCCGGCTGATGGCCGCGCTGGGCCAGCAGGCCCGGGTGCTGCTGGTGGGGGTGGGCACGGGCAGCGAGTTGCTGCTGCTTGGCCGTCTCTGCCCCCGCTGGACCTTTGTGGCCCAGGATATCTCGGCGGACATGCTGGCCCAGGCCAGGATGCGGGCCGAGCAGGCGGGCATGGGGGAGAGGGTGCGCTGGCACCTGGGCGCATTGCCTGTGGTGAATAAGCCTTGCGATGGCGCACTCTGTCTGTTGGTTCTGCATTTTATGGCGCAAGCTTCCAAAGCTGCGCTATTGGGTGATATTTATCGCCAGCTCAATCCTGGCGCTCCCCTGCTGCTGGCGGATCTGATGGCGCCAACGGACCCGCTCGAGCGCAAGGCCATGGGGTTGCAAGCCGCCCTCGCCGGTTTGCCGCTTCCTGCCTGCGAGCAGATGGTGCGCCGCCTCGGGGAGGATTTCACCTCCCTGGACGAGGGACAGACCCGGCGCCTCTTGCAAGGGGCCGGTTTCGCGGCGGCGCACCGCTTCTTTCAGGCGCTGGGGTTTCACGGCTGGCTGGCGCAGCGGCAGTGAGCCCTGGCCGGGCTGCGCCGGATCAACGAGAGGCCCTCTCCAGCGTCAGCAGTGCCTGCTTGATGGGCAGGCCTCCCGCATAGCCGGTGAGGCTGCCATTCTGGCCGATCACCCGGTGGCAAGGGATGATGATGGAGAGCGGATTGCGGCCGTTCGCGGCACCCACCGCCCGCACCGCGTTTGGCTTGCCGATGGTGCGGGCGATGTCGCCGTAGCTGCGGGTCTCCCCGTAGGGGATGTCGCACAGCGCCTGCCACACCGCTTGCTGAAACGCCGTGCCCCTGGGGGCGAGCGGCAGGGTGAAGCGCTGCAACCGGCCCGCGAAGTAGTCCCGAAACTCGGCGAGGAAGGGGGCGAGCGCCTCGCCGTCCTGTAGCCAGTCCCGCATGTCGGGCAGCGGCCGCAGTCCGGCCAGGAAATCCACATGGACCAGGCCGCGCTCGTCGATGGCGACCAGCAGTTCGCCCTGGTCGGTGGGCATCATGTCATAGCGGATCATGGGCTCTTCTCCTCGTCTTGTGTCTGTGTTGGCCGGGTGAGCAGCGCCGGTTGTTCACTCATGGCGTGCCACAGCCAGCTCGCGGCATAGGCGCGCCACGGCTGCCAGGGGGCGCTGCGCGCTGTCACCTCTTTCACCGGCAGCTTGTCACCGCCCCCCAGCGCCTTTTGCAGCACGAGATCCGAGGCGGGGAAGGCGTCCGTGTCGAGCCCGCAGCGCAGCCGCCAGTAAGCGACCGTCCAGGGGCCTATGCCCGGCAGCGCGAGCAGTTGCTCGTCGCTTGCCGTGGCGAGGGTGAGTGCGCCGCTTGCGAGCGCCGAGGCCAGCCCTTGCAGCGTGCGGATGCGGCTGCCCGGCATGCCGATGCCGTCGAGATCCAGCTCGCACAGCTGGGTCGGGGTGGGTAGCTGCGCGGTGCCGAACTGAGCCTGGGTGCGCGCCACCAGGCGCCCCATGATGGTGATGGCACCCTTGACCGACACCTGCTGGCCGACGATGGCGCGCAGCATCACCTCGTATTCATCCCACCCCCCCGGCAGCCGCACCCCGGGCCAGCGCCCCTGGATGCCGGCGAGCAGCGGATCCTGCCCCAGGTGTTCGCCGATGCGGCTCATGTCGGCGTCGAGATCCCACATGCGGCGCACGCGGTACAGGATGTCCGGCAGCGCACCCGGCGGCAGATCCCGCACCGTGAGTCTGAGCCTCTCCCCCTCGACGGGCTCGATGCGGATGAGCCCCTCCTGCTCGCCGACCCGGTGGCGACGCTCGTAACCGTGCTCATCCACCCGCTCCAGCCCCGGAATGGCGCGCAACCGGTAGAACGCGAGCATGGCCTGGACGTCGAACGGCGGGCGATACAGCAGGTGCAGTTGCAGGCTAGATTGCGGTGTCTCCTGCGGCGCGCCCCCTTCCTGCTTGCGCAGGGCGCCCGGTGTCATGCCATACGCCTGCAGCCAGGCGTCGTTGAAGCGGCGAATGCTTGCAAAGCCTGCGGCAAACGCCACGTCCGTGATGGGCAGGCGCGTCTCCGTCAGCAGCCGTTTCGCAAGCAGCAGGCGGCGCGTCTGCTCCACCTGTTTCGGCGAGGCGCCGAGATGTTGCTCGAACTGGCGCCTCAGGGTGCGCTCCGTGATCCCGGCTTGCGTTGCAAGGGAGCCCAGGCTGAGCTCCGCCAGCTCGCCGCGCTCGATGCGCGCCAGCACCTTGGCGACGAGCGGTGGCAGATCGCCGCTCTGGGCCGGTGCGATCTCGGGGCGACAGCGCAGGCAGGGGCGCAGCCCGTGCTGCTCCGCCGCCGCCGCGAAGCGAAAATAGCGCACATTGTGCTCGTGCGGTGCCCGCGCCGGACACACGGGGCGGCAATAGATGCCGGTGGAGAGCACCCCGGTGAAGAAGCGGCCATCGAAACGCGCGTCTCGCGCGAGGCGTGCGGCGTGGCACTGCTCCCGGGTGAGACCCGGGATGATCTCGTCCCGTTGGGATGAATGCGGGGGCGCTGTGGTCATGGCATGGCTCGGGTTGCTGTGGGCATGTCCCAGAGACTAAGCGGGGGCGAGAGGGGTGACTAGCCAAAAACGGACAGGGATAGCAAAAATAGTGCGATCCGAGGAATCCCAGTCCTCCCTTTGTAAGGTTAGGGGGGCAGGACCCCACCCTAACCCTCCCCTTCGTAAGGGGAGGGGACAAACAGCCCCCCTCTGTGAACAGGGGCGGGGTTAGCTCCTCCCCCTTGTGAAGGGGGAGGCTGGGAGGGGGTTCAACCTCGCTTATTTCAGATAGCGCTGTTCGAGGTGTTTGCGCAGCCACTGGGGATTGAGCGCCTCACCGGTCGCGCGGCGAATGAGCTCGTCCGTGCCGTGCAGGCTGCCCTGGGACCAGATATGGCGGCCGAGCCAGCCAAAGATCTCCGGCAGGCGGCC
Source organism: Aeromonas sp. QDB25 (assembly GCF_027707725.1). Classification (NCBI taxonomy): domain Bacteria; kingdom Pseudomonadati; phylum Pseudomonadota; class Gammaproteobacteria; order Aeromonadales; family Aeromonadaceae; genus Aeromonas; species Aeromonas sp. QDB25. The sequence goes on from NZ_JAPCIZ010000021.1 coordinate 17,302, forward strand.
CGCTTCGATGAGCTGGCCCATGTCGCCGAGTTCACGCTCGAGCGCGAAGCGCAGCTGCGCCGCGTACATGGCGCCGAGCGTGTAACTCGGGAAGTAGCCGAATGAACCGTCCGTCCAGTGGATGTCCTGCATGCAGCCGTTCTGGTAATTGCCCTTCGTGGACAAGCCGAGCCACTGCTGCATCTTCGCGTCCCACAGCTCGGGGATGTCCGCGACCTCGATGCGCCCTTCCATCAGGTCCCGCTCCAGCTCGTAGCGCAGGATGACGTGGGCAGGGTAGGTGACTTCGTCCGCATCGACGCGGATAAAGCCGGGCTCGACCCTGTTGTACAGCTTCTCGAGGTTCGCGGGTGCGAGCGCGGCCTGCGCCCCGAAGTGTGCGCGGATGCGCGGTGCAATCAGCGCGAGGAATGCGGGGTGATGGCCGAGTTGCATCTCGCAGAACAGGCTCTGGCTCTCGTGAATGCCCATGGAACGCGCCTCGGCCACCGGCTGGCCGAGCAGTGCGCGCGGCAGGCCCTGCTCGTAACGCGCGTGGCCCGTCTCGTGGACGATGCCCATCAGGCTGGAGACGAACTCCTGCTCGTTGTAGCGCGTGGTGATGCGCACGTCCGTCGGCACGCCGCCGCAGAACGGGTGGCCGCTCACGTCGAGCCTGCCGTGCGCGAAATCAAAGCCGAGCAGCCCCATCACCTCCTGACCGAGCGCCTGCTGCGTTGGGATCGGGAAGGGGCCTTGCGGCGTAAGGAGCACGTCGCTCTTCTGCCGTTCGCTCACGGTCTGGATGAGGCCGGGCAGCCAGCTCGTCAGATCGCCGAAGATCTGATCCAGCCTCGCGCTCGTCATGCCGGGCTCGTACAGCGCCAGCATGGCGTCATAGGGACGCACCCCGAGCGCGTCGGCGCGCAGGCGAGCCACCTCCCGCGACAGGCGCACCACTTCCTCAAGGTTCGGGGCAAAACCTGCCCAGTCGTTCTCCTTGCGCTGGCGACGCCAGGCGTGTTCGCATTTGCTGCCGGCCAAGGAAAGCGCCTCCACCAGCGCCCCCGGCAGCAGGCTTGCATCCTGCCACTGGCGCTTGATTTCCCGCAGGTTCGCACGCTGGTGCTCGTCCAGCGGTTCACTCTCTGCCTTGGCAATCCACTCCCCAAGCTCGGGGGCGGTGCGCTTGCCGTGGATCAGCACGCCAAGCTCCGCCATCGCTTCGGCGCGGGCCTCGTTGCCCCCCTCCGGCATCATGGCGGCCTGATCCCAGCCGCAGATGGCGGAGAGGTGGGAGAGGCGGTGCAGTTGTTGCTGATGTTGTTCGAGTTTCTGGTATGACATGGGATTGTCCTTGTTATCGTCCCTGATGGTATGCACCCCGTACCTGGCATGATCGGGGCCGCCCGATGCTAGCACTGCCATCCACCCTGGTGCCACCCTCAGGCAGTCAGCCGAGGCGCTTCTGGTGCCGTTCGCGGTTTTCCGCCTTCTTGCGCTCGCTCTTGCGCAGCAATACGTAGAGCGCACCGCTGCCGCCGTGGCGGCGCTCGGCACTGTGCATGGCCATCACCGAAGGCAACTGTGGCAGCCAGGCGCTGACATGGCTCTTGAGCAAGGCACGTGGGGTGCTGCGCTCCCCCTTGCCGTGCAGGATCAGCAGGCAGCGGATATCCCGCACTTCGCATTCGGCAATGAACTGCACCAGGGCGATACGGGCCTCGTTGAGCGTCTTGTGGTGCAGGTCGAGGGAGCCTTGCAGCTCGTACTTGCCAAGGCGCAGCTTCTTGTAGACCCCCTCCTGCACGCCGTCACGCTTGAAGCCGACGATGGCATGGGGGTCCAGCATCTCGACTGCTTCCGTGCCGAGGTGATCCAGGGTGAGTTGTTCGGCGGTGGCGGCTTCCCGGCGCGCGAGTTGCGCCTCGGTGGGCTGGCTGTTGCCCGCAACGGGGGCGATATGGTCGCTGCGAAGGGGCCGCACGTCGGCCACTTCCTGCAGGAACAGTGAGAGTTCGTCGTTATGAGACACGGCAGGCTCCCCGCATGAAAATGAGGGAGCCAGTATAGCGGGCCTTGGTGGGCCTTAGAATGGCAACGCTCGCGGGCCCCGGCCCTGCCGGGGAGGGCGGTCTGAGCGAGCCTGGTTATTGCCCCTCTTTGGGCGGCTCTGCGTGCATCACCTTGTAGATGAAATAGACCGCATAGGCGCTGATGAGCAGGAAGGTGCCGAAAATCACCAGCATGGACATCAGCCCCACGCTGTTGCCGAACATCAGGTTCATCCAGAATTCCATCTCGTTCACTCCTGTCACTGGGCGGTGACAGGCATGATAGATACCTCTTCAGGAGGGAGGGGATGATCTCGATCAACTCCCTCTCTGGTTATTTAATCGGCAGCAAATTCTGTGAGCCGACGCGCATCCGGCGCGTCAGGTCGCCGGACTGGACGCTACTTTGCTTTCTCCAGGGTCGGTTCGGTGAGGGGCGTGATGCGCCAGCCCTGCTGCTCCAGCAGGGCGAGCAGCCCATGCTCGCCGTAAAGATGCAGGGCCCCTACCACGATAAAGCTCTCGTTCGGCAGGCTGGGCCACTTCTTGACCCAGTTGCGGTTGCGCTCTGCCAGCAGGGTCTGTTCCAGCCAGGCTTGCAGCTTGGGCGGCGCCATCTCCTTCCTGAGCAGATTGATGAGGGTGGCCTCGTCCCCGTTCTGCCAGGCGGTCATCACGGCGTCGAACCCCTGCTGGATGTCGGGTAGCTCGTCCAGGGTGCTCTCCAGCATCAGGGTCTGGTTGTCGCCGACGCTCGCGAGATAGCCGAGCTGCTCCAGCAGGGTCTCCAGCCCGACGATGGGCTTGCCGCCGTCGTTCGCCCGCTTGGCGAAGTGCTGGTCGACACCGTATTCACCGCGATAGCCGGTGCGCTCCAGGGCCGCCTGGGTCAGGGTAATGGCCGCAAACCAGGGACGCAGCGGGGCCAGCATGCTCTCGTTCAGACCATTCTGGCCCGCGGCGATGAGGGTGCGACGGTAGAGGTCTATGGGCAGGTGATCCTTGAGGGTCTTGCCGTCGACGAGCCGGGTGATGGCGCCCATCTCCTGCCACTGCTCCTGGCTGATGTGGGTCATGTCCACCTCCATCACCAGGGCGCGGCTCTGCTGCCAGGCGCGCTCCACCGGGTCCGGCAGGGGATAGAGAGAGGGTTTGCCCGCGTGGATGGACCCCAGCAGCCAGTGCTGTTCGTTGCCCTTGTTGATGCGGTAAAAGGCCGGATCGGCCATGGCATGGAGCGGCAGCAGCAGGCAGAGCAGGAAGGAGAGCAGCGTGGGATGGAATCTCATGAGGCACCTTATGTGAGCGGGATGAGTGCTCTATGATAAGTCCTCATTTGTCACAGCCAAGAGGTTTCCCATGCCCCACCTTCGTTTTCGGGCAGTTTCTGTCGACACCCTGCAGCGGATAAGCGCCCCCCTGATGACGGATCTCTGCGCCCTGACCGGTGGCAAGCCGGAGTTCGTCACCCTGGAGTGCGTGCCGAGCCAGTGGGTACGAGATGGCCAGCCCGAAGCCGGTTTCCCCTTCGTGGAGCTGGTCTGGTTCGAGCGACCGCAGGAGATGCAGGATGCCGCCGCCGCCCTCATCACCCGCCACCTGAAAGGGGTGCTGGGGGAGCAGACCTATGTGGTGGTGCAGGTGCTGCCCATCGTCAAGAGTCACTACTACAGCAACGGCCAGCACTATTGAGCAGGCATCGTTGCTAAGACCGGTGCATGTCAAGAGGAGGCCCGCCGAGGGCCCCTTTATCAGGCTGATTTGATCAGCAGCTTGTCAAGCCAGCGGCTTGGCAGCAGGCGGCGCAGCACGGTAAACAATTTGGTCGGGAAGGTGACCGGGTAGCGGTGCCTGGGACGCTTGCTCGTGAGCGCATGCAGTAACGGCGGGATGCAGGCCTCGCTTGGCAGGGTAAAGCCCCGGGCACCCCCTTCACGCTCCAGCCTGGCCAGCGTCTGGGCATAGGCGTCCTGATGGCGGCTGGTGGCGGGGTCTATGTGGCGCAGGAAGGCCTCCCGGGCATTGGCGCGAAACCGGGTGTCGATGGGGCCGGGTTCGATCAGGCTGATGTGCACGCCGCTGCCCGCGAGTTCCAGGCGCAGGGTGTCGGTATAGCCTTCCAGCGCGAACTTGCTGGCGTTGTAGGCGCCACGATACTTCATGGCCACCAGGCCAAGCACCGAGCTGTTCTGCACGATGCGCCCCTCGCCTGCCGCCAGCATGGGGGGCAATATCTGGCGAATGAGGTGATGCCAGCCAAAGAGGTTGGTCTCGAACTGCTCGCGCAGCGCCTCGGTAGGCAGATCTTCCAGCGCACCGGGCTGGCCGTAGGCGCCGTTGTTGAAGAGGCCGTAGAGGCGCCCCTCTGCCAGGGCCAGCGCCTCTGCCGCCCCTCGCTCTATGCTGGTGCTGTCCGCCAGATCCAGTTGCACCGCCAACAGACCCTGCTGCTGCAGCAGGGCCACATCCTCGGCCTTGCGGGCGGAAGCGATGACGGTGAAGCCCCGGGCGCCGAGCTTTCTTGCGGCGGCGAGGCCGATGCCGCTGGAGCAGCCGGTGACGAGCACGAAGGGATGGGGCATGAGCATGGTCCTGGTTGGCGGCCGGCAGGTGGCCCGAAGCGGGCATGGTAGCGTGGTGCCACCAAAAACAAAACCGGGCCAGAGGCCCGGTTTTCGGTCACGTCAGATGCCTGATTACATGATGGTGAACGGCATGATGATGTGGAACTTGACGTCATGCTCGGAGCTGAACATGTTCGGGTAGTACCAGCTGCCCTTGTCGTCCTGTTCGTTGTTGTAGTCGGTGTAGTGCAGCTTGAACAGGGTGCCCTTCAGCTTGCCGTCCTGCACTGTGTACATGACGTCGAAGTTGGCTGCCCACTCTTTGCCGCCTTCCAGGGACTTGTCGCCGTTGTTGGCATCCCAGCCGTAGGCACCGGAGACACCCACGCCCCAGCCCGGTGCACCCACCAGATCATCCAGGGAACGAGTCACGCCGAAGAACAGGGCTTTCTCGTCGTTGTGGTTCCAGTCGGAGCGGGAATCCCACCAGATTTCGTTCGCGCCCTGGGAGTTGCCGTAGCCGCGGGTCAGACGGGGCAGGTAGTTGCCCAGATCCCCTTCAGCCTTGGTCCACAGGCCTTCCAGACGGAAGCCATAGGGGCCGGCTGCCCAGCTGGCGGTCAGGGCTTGTTGCCAGGCCAGGCCGTCATAGTCGCTGTTCTCGGTGTCGGAACCGTAGAACTGGTAGCTGGTGTTCAGGCCACCCAGTACGTCGAACTTGTGGGCCAGCTTGAAGTGGTAGCTGTCCATGTAGCCTTCGGACTGACCGAAGCCGGCGGTGACGGCAGTGCCGTTCTCGAAGGCGTAGCGAGCGGCCAGACCGTGGATGTAGTCGATCTTGTTCGCATCGGTGAAGGGATCGCTGGCATAGGGGCTGCTCTTGGAGAAGCCGGTGGTGTTCTTGAACCAGGGAGCCTTGTACTCGTCGGCGATGGCGTAGGTCAGGTAGAGGCCGCCGAAAGTGCCTTCGATCTGGCCACCACGGTAGGTACCGGGTTGATAGGACCAGTTGACGCCGAGGATGCCGGGGACATAGAGCTGGGTGTAACCACCCTTGGCGGTGACGGCGTCACCGAATTTGAATTTCAGGGCGGCGTTGGAGAGGCTGAAGCCGTTCTCGGGAACGCCGTCACCACCTGAACCCCACTTGTCGCCCCAGAAGGAGAACTCGTTCTCTTCGTTGACGCCATTGCTCTCGTCAACGGCCAGGTCGTAGGCTCCGAAGCCGCCCACGTCGACGCCGACCACACCCCATGCATAGCCGGAGTTGAAGTTCAGGGCTGCCTGGGTGGTGGCATGGCTCAGGTTGGAGTGGTATTTGCCATCCTGACCCGGACCTGCCTGGACGCGATCACGCTCACGCTGGAAGTAGAACAGGCCACCGGTGAGCTTGCCTTCGTCGATGAAGGCGCTGTAGGACTTGCCGTATTCCGGGCTCATCATGTCTTGAGCGGCGAACGCCATGCCGGGGGCGACCAGTGCCGCGACCACGGCAGCACTCAACGCGGCGCGCTTGAAGATCACTTTTTCCATTTGTTATTGCTCCTGATTTTATGGACTTAGCTTTTTTATCCGGCAGCCGGGTAGGCACCCGCCGCTCGGTATTGGCATTGCAATCAACACCCCGAAGGGCAAAAAAATGGTTCTCTGTCGAGCCCTTGTGCCTGATGCCTTGGCGCATCGGTCGGGGCTATCTGCATCGTTACAGTCGTTATTTTTTGGCTGTCGATCCTTGGCGATCTGACATCACCAAGAGTACGTTCGCGGTGCGAAATATCAATGTAAAGTTCCCGGCAAGTTTCAAAAATATGACCGAGTGCAAATAATCATGATTCTTGGTGTGGGCACTCTCAGGCCACGCATGTCGGCAATGACAACGCTTTCATGGTGGTTTCACCGTTCTCCTGCGCAGATCTTGCCGTCAAGGCAGAACTTTCTTTGTTAACCCGGTGGCAACATATAATTTTGTATCACAAAAAAAGATGGGTCCGGCGGGATGCCCACTGTCACGAGCGTGAGCCGTCGCCCCGACAGACAGGGGGACCAGGGATGTGAAAGGGGTGAGGGAGCCTGTGACTGAATGGATGAGGCAACCCGTCATCGCCCGTGAAGACGTGACGGGAGTATCAGGGGAAGGGTTGCGGCAAGGCCGGGCCGCGGGGAGATTGACAGGGAGCGCGCCCCGGGTCTGGTGCGAACCTTGCCCGGGGGTTATCAGCTCTGACTCAGGATCCGGGGGATCTGCTGGGCCTGGTGGTGGATGTGCTCCGAGACCTGTACCGAGAGGCGGCTACCCTGGCGGGCGTGCTGGCTGATGCGACCGATGAGGGCGGCGAAGCTCGCCAGCCTGTGCTCCTGACTCTTGGCATTGTCGGCGCCTTGCAGGGCGATGACGGCGGTGCTGCGCGCCATCTCCCGCACCGTCAGGGTGGTCTGGCGCAGCTGCTCCGCCTGCTGGCGCTGCTCGGCGGCCTCTGCGGTGATGCGGGCCAGCACGGTGGCGAGCTGATCCCCCGCCTGGGTGAGGCTGGCCAGGATCTCGGTGATCTGGCCGAGGGAGCGCTGGGTGTCGGCGGAGAGGTGGCGCACCTCGTCGGCTACCACCGCGAAGCCGCGTCCCTGCTCCCCGGCCCTGGCCGCCTCGATGGCGGCGTTGAGGGCCAGCAGGTTGGTCTGCTGGGAGATATGGCCGATGACGTCGACGATGGCGGTCACGTCCTCCACCGAGCGGGTCAGCTGGGCCAGGGCGCCGCTGCTCTCGTCGATGGCGAGCCCGGTCTGGGCGGTAGCCGTCAGCATGCCCCCGACCAGCCGCTCGCTCTGGCTCATGGAGTGTTCATTGTGCTGGGCGTGCTGGGCGATTTCGGCGGCGACCTGGTGCACCTCGCTGGCGAGCTGGTTGAGCTCCTGCATCATGGTGTCGCTCTCGTCCACCGCCTGCTCCGTGGTGCGGGTGCTGTGATGGATCTCCTGCACCTGGTTGACCATCCCTTGCAGACTTTGCGACACCGCCGATAGCTGGCCCTCTTTCTGCTGCTGATCCTGTTGCAGGCGCTGTATCAGGCGGTTGTAGCTCGCGACGATGTCCGCCAGTTCGTTGCGCTCGCGCCCCGGGGTCAGCAGCTGGGCCTGACCTGTGGCGTCGAGCTGCAGGAAGGCTGCCCGCAGTTGCAGCAGGGGCCTGACCAGCCAGCGACGCTGCACCAGGGCGAACAGCAGGGCCACCACGACCAGGCAGAGCGCCAGCACGCCGAGCACGGTGGCCAGCTCCCGGTTCATGGTCTGACGGGCGGCGGCGAGTTGTTCACCCAATTGCTCCCCCGCTTGCAGCAGCTGGGTGATGTCCTGCTGCACCATCTGACGAGCGGCCTGCTGCTGTTGCAGCGTCTTGCGGCTGTTTTCCAGCTCCTGGGGATAGCGCTTGAGCAGGGAGGTCAGCTCGGCTTTGGGCTGATCCCCGAGCTCCTTGCGTATCGGCTCTCCCAGGGTGAATTCGTCGGCCGGTGCCTCCTCGAAAAGCTCCATGCTCGGCAGGGCGGCCAGGGAGTCGGCCTGCTTTTGCAGGGCAGCCAGCTCGAATTGCAGCCCTTCGAGACGCTTGGCACTCGCCTGCTCCATGTAGTTCTGGCGCTGGTGGGCGAGGGAGGGGAGGGCGGTCAGGATGTCGGCCGCCCCCTGGCGATACTGCTCGGCCAGGGCCGGATCCCGCCCGGCGGCTGCTCCCTGCTGGCCGTAACGGAGCAAGGCTTTGGCCTGGGTGGTCAACTCGTTCTCGGCATTTTGCAGCAACCACTGGCTGTTGCCGGAGAGCTTGCCCGCCGCCAGATAGTCGCCGTCAATGCGGGTTTTCATCTGCTCAAGCCGGGCGTTTAGCGGCTGGGTCTGGGGATCCTCCAGGCGGGACAGCAGGGCCAGCGCCTGCTGGCGCACTCCCTGGGCCTGGGCCAGCAGCAGGGGATCCCCGCTGCCGAGATAGTCGCGAAGCGCCCCCTGCAACGGACCGCTCAGTTGCTGTTGCAGGCGCTCCTGCAGACGCTGGGCCTGGGCCGAGTGGTTGAATTGTTGCCAGCCATGATAGAGCGCGGTGGCCTGGACACCGGCCACCAGCAGCAAGACGAGGGAAGAGAGGGAGGCAAAATGGGCAATTTTCACATCAGATTCCTGCTTGAATCACGCAATGGGCGCGAGCTTAATCAGGTCTGATGGCGTTTTTATGACAGTGGCCGTGCCAGCTCCCGTTGACTTGGGCTCTTCACCAGCAGGCCGAGCAGCGCGCCGCCCATGATGAGCCCCCCCGCCAGCAGATGGCGCGGGGTGAGCGCCTCGCCGTTGAGCCAGACAAGCAGCAGGGTGCTCAGCAAGGGAGTGAGGTAGGCGAGCGCGCCGATGCGGCGCGGATCCCCGTCCCGCAGCGCCAGATACCAGGTGACGAAGGCCGCCCCCATGGGGCCGAGGGCGAGCCCGGCGATGAGCAGCCAGTCTCCCTGGGGGATCCGGGCGAATGGCAAGGGGCCTTCCAGCATCCATGCCAGCAGCAGGGCCAAGAGGCCTGCGGGCAGGCAGGCGGCGGCTGTGACCACGGCGGGAGCGGGAGGCAGGCGGCGGGAGAGCACGGAATAGGCGCCCCAGACGATGGCAGCGCCGAGGGCCAGCAGGTAGCCGGGCAGATGGGCCTGTTGCAGTTGCAGGTGACCATCGACCATCACCAGCACCGATCCCGCGAGACCCAGGGCCCCGGCCAGCAGATGGTGCAGGCTCAGGGGATGGCCCGGCAGCAGCAAGGGGGTGAACAGGATGATGCACAGGGGCCAGAGGTAGTTGATGAGGTTTGCCTCCAGCACGGGGGCGTGGCGAAAGCTTGTGAACAGCAGCAGGTGATAGAGCAGCAGGGCGGTGATGGTCACCAGCCAGGTGAGGGGGCTGGCGCGCCACTGGCGCCAGAATGGCAGGGTGCCCGCCCCGCAGAACAGCAGCACCAGCCCCACCAGCACCAGCGGCGAGACGCTGGTGATCCGGGAGGTGAGCGCGGCGAGGGAGGCCCACAACAAAATGGTGAGCAGGGCAAAACCGGTGGACTTGTCCCACCAGGAAGACGCAGGCATCCAACACTCCTTTGCAAGATGAATGAACGAAAAAGAGGGCCAGTCTAGCAGACTGGCCCTCGTCACACAGCGTTGCCGTGACGGTGCGGGTTATGACTCCCGGCTCGGGACGGCCCCTGCCGCCGGGGCCAGGGACTGCCCCTTGACGTACCAGACGATGAGGGCCAGCACCAACAGCGGCAGCACGGGGTCGAACCAGGTGCCGCCGGAGCCGAACAGCAGGTTCAGCAGGGCGACGCCGGTGCCGCCGATGGCCCAGGCGATGGTGGTCGGGATGGACCAGACGATCATCTGCTGCTTGACGTCGGAGATCCCCATCATGCGGTTGACCACCCAGAACAGGCTGTCGTTGAAGTAGCCGAAGAAGAGCGACCCCATGGTGGCGGCCTGGGCGGCCAGCAGCATGTTGACCCCGGGGATCTGCGCCAGGATGGGGGCGGAGATGGAGGCCGCCGTCACCATGGCCACGGTGCCGGATCCCTGGATGAGGCGCACCAGGGTCGCCACGATGAAGGGGATCAGGATGGGGGAGATGGGCAATTGGGCGATCTGCTCGGCCAGTTGCTGACCCGCGCCACTGTCGCGCAGCACGGCCCCCAGCGCCCCACCGGCACCGGTCACCAGCAGGATGATGCCGGCGGATTGCAGCCCCTCTTCCAGGCGGGCGGCGGTGGCGTGCCTGTCCATGTGCGGGACCAGGGTATAGACCGCCAGCAGCACGCTGATGGCCAGCGCGATGATGGGGGTGCCGATGAAGTTGATGCCCTGCACCAGGGGGGTCGCCATCAGGCCGTCCATGCCCTCCAGGGTGGCCAGAGTGGTGAAGATGGCCTTGACGAAGATGAGCACGATGGGCACCAGGATCGGCAGCAGCGACAGGGTCAGGCTCGGCAGGGTCTTGCCCTCCTTCTCCTTGAGGTACTGCTCATAGGTGGCTTGCAGCTCGTCCGGGGTCTGGGCGGCCTGGGCACCGAACTCGGGGTACTTCTTGTCGAGCCACTGGGCGTAGAAGACGATGCCGAGCACGCAGGGGATGGCCAGGGCCATGCCGGTCAGCAGCATGGCGCCGATGTCCACGCCAAACAGGCCGGCAACCCCCAGCGGGCCCGGGGTCGGCGGCACGGTATGGTGGGTCACCACCAGGCCGCCCGCGAGCGCCACCCCCAGGGTGAGCAGGGAGCGCTTGCCGCTTTTCGCCAGCGCCTTGGCCACCGGATAGAGGATGACGAAGGCGGAATCCACGAAGATGGGGATGCTGACGATGTAGCCCGTGATGGCCAGGGCCCACTCCTCGCGGCGCTTGCCGAGCCACTTGATGAAGCTGTAGGCGATCTGTTCGGCGGCGCCGGAGACCTCAAGCAGGCGACCCATCATGACCCCGAGGCCAATGACGATGCCGATGCTGCCGAGGGTGGAGCCAAAGCCCTGGGTGATCACGGTGAGGGTCTTGTCGATGCTCATGCCGCCGGTGATCCCGGCGATGCAGGCCGCCGCCAGCATGGCGATCAGGGCATGCACCCGGGTACGGATGACCAGGAACACCAGCACGAAGACCGCGATGATGAGACCGATGATGGGGGTTGGGATGTCGCTCATGATGCCTCCTGCATGTCATGGGTGATGAAACTGTCGATGATGTCGGCAAACGTCCTGTCTGCCGCGAAGCCGAGGGTGCTGGCCCGCTGGTTGTCGATGCGTCCCGGCCAGCTCGCGACTATGCGCTCGATGGCCGGATCGGCGGCAAACTGCACCCGATCCCGGGCCGCCTGGCCACCGACCCGTGCGAGGGCCTCCAGCATCTCGCCGACGGTCACGCTGATGCCGGGCAGGTTGATGCTGCGGGCGTCACCGGTGGCGGGAAGTCTGGCCGCCAGCAGGAAGTTCGCGACCACGGTGGCGGGGCTGGAGAGCCACAGGCGCAGATCCGGGCTCACCGGGCAGATGGCGCTCTCCCCTTGCAGCGGCTCGCGGATGATGCTGCTGACAAAGGAGGAGGCGGCGCGGTTCGGCTTGCCCGGCCGTACGCAGATGGTGGGCAGGCGCAATACCAGACCGTCGACGAAGCCCTTGCGGCTGTAGTCGTTGACCAGCAGTTCCCCCATGGCCTTCTGGGCGCCGTAGGAGGAGGTGGGGGTGAGCGCCGTGCCGTCATTCACCAGCTCCGGCAGCGGGCCGCCATAGACGGCGAGCGAGCTGGTGAAGACGAAGCGGATGCCGGGCCGGGCATGGCGGCACGCCTCCAGCAGGGTGCGGGTGGTGTCCAGGTTGACCTGCCAGCCCAGATCGAAGTCCTGCTCCGCGTGGCTGCTGACGATGGCCGCCAGGTGGTAGACCACGGCGGTCCGCTCGCTGATGAGGGACTCGGCGACACCGGCTTCGGTGAGGTCGGCCCGCAGACAGCGAACCCTGGGGTCCGGCAGGGGGGATTGCGGCTGCTGGATGTCCACCAGCAGCAGCTCGGTGAAGGGGTGGGGGCCTTGCAGCAGGGCTTTGGCCAGTTTCTGGCCCAGGAAGCCACCGCCGCCGGTGATGATGATCTGCATCTTGTTATCCTCAGACTCGTTCATGTTCAGGGTCGTTATTGTTGTGTCAGCCAGGCCAGCCCTTCCCGGGTGCCGGCTCTGGGGTTGTACTCGCAGCCAATCCAGTCGTGGTAGCCCGCCTGCGCCAGCACCTTGAACAGGTGGGGGTAGGCGATCTCCCCCTCGTCCGGCTCGTGGCGATTCGGCACCGAGGCGATCTGGACATGGCCGATGGCCGGGCCCAGCTTGCCGATGAGACGGGTGAGATCCCCGTCCATGATCTGGGCGTGATAGAGGTCGAGCTGCACCCCCACGTTGGGTCTGTCTATCTCCTGCACCAGGGCCAGGGCGTCGAGCTGGTGGGCCAGGAAGTAGCCGGGGACATCCCGATCGTTGAGGGGCTCGAGCAGTACCTTGATGCCGTCTTCGGCCAGGAAGTCGGCGGCGAAGCGGATGTTGTCGATCAGGGTCTGGCGGTGGGCCGAGAGGCTATGAGCAGGGTCCACGATGCCGCTCATGGCGTGTACCTTGGTGCAGCCGAGCGCCAGGGCATAGTCACGCACGCTTGGCAGGTGGGCGCGAAACTCCGCTTCCCGCCCCGGGATGGCGGCCATGCCGCGCTCCCCCGCGCCCCAGTTGCCCGGCGGCATGTTGAACAGGGCCTGGGAGAGCCCCTGCTCGCGCAAGCGGCGGCCCAGCTCTGCGGCCGGCCACTCGTAGGGGAAGAGGAACTCCACCGCCTCGAAGCCTGCGTCGCGGGCGGCGGCGAAGCGCTCCAGGAACGGCACCTCGGTAAACAGCATGGTGAGATTGGCAGCAAACTTGCTCATGGTTTCATCCTCCTCAATTCATCAATTTCGGGTTCGCTCAGGTAGCGGATGGCGTGGCCATGAAGCATCAGTGCCAGGCGCGCCGTCTCCTCCAGCTCTTCCATGTTGTTGACCGCATCCACCAGATCCTTGCCCGTCACCACGGGGCCGTGGTTGGCCAGCAGGAAGGCGTTGCCTTCGGGGGCGCGGCGCCCCAGCTCCTCGGCGATGCGGGCATCCCCCGGTTTGTAGTAGGGGATGAGCGGCAACTGGCCGACCCGCATCACGTAGTAGGGGGTGAAGGGGCGGATGACGTTGGCCGGATCCAGCCCCTCCAGACAGGAGAGGGCGGTCAGGTGGGTACAGTGCAGGTGCACCACGGCCCGGCAGTCCGGATTGTTGTGGTAGATGGCAAGGTGGAAGGCCACCTCCTTGGAGGGGCGATCACCTCCCAGGTGTTCCCCCTGCAGGTTGACGTGAGAGAGCCTGTCGGCGCTGAGCCGTCCCAGGCAGGAGCCGGTCGGGGTGGCGATCAGGGTACCGTCCGGCAGCAGGGCGGAGAGGTTGCCGGCGCCCCCGGTGGCATAACCGCGCTGGAAGAGGGAAGCCCCCAGCATCACCATGGTGTCGCGCAGTGCCTGTTCAGTCATGGAAATACTCCTGAGCCTTGTCGAAGAAGTCGTCGCTCCCGAAATTGCCGGATTTGAGGGCCAGCGACAGGGGGGCGTCGATGGCCCGCACCCAGGGCACACCGGGGGCGATCTGCGGGCCTATGTGGAACGCCTTGACGCCGAGGGCCTGGGTGACCCGGCTCGAGGTCTCGCCACCGGCGATGATGAAGCGGTCCACACCGGCGCCTTGCAGCAGTTGGGCGAGGTGGGCAAAGCAGTGTTCCACCGCGTCGCTGGCCGCCTGCTGGCCGTGGGTTTCCTGAATGCGGGCCAGCTCAACCGGGCTGGTGGTGGCGTAGACCAGCGGGGCCGGGGTCCGGGACTGGTCCAGTACCCAGCGCGCCAGCTCGGCGGGGTAGTCGGCCTCTTCGAGGCAGCGCACCACATCCAGCGCCAGGGCAGGGGCGTGCTGGCGATAGCGGGCCACCTGACGGTTGGTCATCTCGGAGCAGGAGCCCGACAGCACCGCGGCGCGGCTGCCTCTGGGCCAGCCCGCTTCGCGGGCACCCTGCAGATCGCCGCTGCCAAGCTGACGAGCCAGGCCAATGGCGAGGCCGGATCCGCCGGTCACCAGGGGCATGTCGAGGGCGGCGGTGGCGATGTCCAGCAGGTGCTGCTCGGTCAGGGTGTCGACCACGGCGTAGCGCACACCAGCTTGCGTTAGCTGCTCAAAGGCGTCGGCAATGGCGCCGGGACCCTGTGCGATGGTATTGAACGGCACCAGACCGGCGCGGCCCTGGGCTTGCCCCTCCATCAGCCGCAGCAGGTTGCTGTCGGTCATGGGGGTGATGGGGTGATGGCGCATGCCGGACTCGGCGAGCGGCTGGGTGCCGACAAACAGGTTGCCCTGATAGACGGTGCGACCGTTCACCGGCAGGGCCGGACAGATCAGGGTGAACTTGCTCTCCAGCGCCGCCAGCAGGGCGTCGGTGACGGGGCCGATGTTGCCCGCCGCCGTGCTGTCGAAGGTGGAGCAGTATTTCTGGTAGATGCGCGGGCAGCCGCGGGCCTTGAGCCAGTCGAGGGCCGCCAGGGAGTCGCGCACTGCCTCATCGGCCGGGCAGGAGCGGCTCTTGAGGCTGATCACCACGGCGTCGACCCCGGTCAGATCCGCCTCTGCCGGGATGCCGGCAAACTGGATGGTGGAGAGGCCGTTCTCCACCAGGAAACCGGCGATGTCGGTGGCGCCGGTGAAGTCGTCTGCGATGACTCCGAGTTTCATGCTTGCTCCTCCTGACCCGGCAGGGTGATGCCTGAGAAGATCTTGATGACGGCGCTGTCATCTTCCTGGCCGTGCCCTGCGTTGCTGGCGCCGAGGAACATGTTCAGCGCCGTGCTCGCGAGCGGCAGCGGGAAGCGCAGCGCCTTGGCGGTGTCCGCCACCAGGGTGAGATCCTTGACGAAGATGTCCACTGCGGAGCGGGCCTGGTAGTCACCGGCCAGCACCCGGGGCATGCGGTTTTCAAACATCCAGGAGTTGCCGGCGGCATGGGTCACCACGTCATACATGAGATCCAGGGACACGCCGGCCCGACTGGCCAGGGCCATGGCCTCGGCGGCCACCGCGATGTGCACCCCGGCCAGCAGCTGGTGGATGATCTTCACCGTGCTGCCCTGGCCCGGCTCGCTGCCGACCCGGTAGACCTTGCCGGCCACCGCATCCAGCACCGGGGCCAGCTTGTCGAAGGCGGCGTCGGAGCCTGCGGCCATCACCGTCATCTCGCCGGCATCGGCCTTGATGGCACCACCGGAAACCGGCGCATCCAGCATCGGCAGTCCCATCTGCGCCAGCTCGGCGGCCAGGGCGCTCGCCTCTTCGGCAGCGATGGTGGAAGAGACCATGATGGCGGTGCCCGGTTTGAGGTGGCGAGCCAACCCCGCTTCGCCGAGCAGGATGCGGCGCACCTGGGTGGCGTTGACCACCAGCAACAGCACGGCATCGAGCGTCTCCGCCAGGGGCCTGGCATCGGCCATGACGGCGGCGGCACCGGCCTGCTGCAACTGGCCGCGGACCTGTTCGCTGAGGTCGATGCCATAGGTGGTGAGCCCGGCCCGAAGGCAGGAACGGGCGGCGCCCATGCCCATGGCGCCCAGGCCGATGACCGCAACATGATAGGGAGTGCTCATCTCGTGATTCCTCGATTACGACTGATGAGCAGATAGTAGAGGCTTGCGGCGATGAAATATCAGGCAGTCGTCACAAAAAATAACTTACTGCATGTTAATTTTTGTTATTTAAGAGGGTTGAGATTCTTTTGGGTCAAGTTTTGGCGCTAACTTTGTGAATAAATGTGATTTGTGAGCCCGTTTCAGGTTATTTATCATTTTTTCCCAGGTCGCTGGGATAGAATGGCACCTTCCTTTTCCCGAGGCGCGAGGCAAGATGATTCCCGTAGAGCGACAGCAACGTATCCTGCAACTGCTGGCAGAGCGCGGCGTGGTCAGCATAGTGGAGCTGACCGACTGGCTGCAGGTCTCCCACATGACCATCAGGCGCGACATCCAGAAGCTGGAGGAGCAGGGGCGGGTACTCTCTGTCTCCGGCGGGGTCAGCCTCTCCCAGCGGATCAAGAGCGAGCCCTCACACGCCGCCAAGCGCAGCCTGATGCAGGGGGCCAAGCTGGCCATTGCCCGGCTCGCCGCCGCCCAGGTGAGCGAGGGGAGCACCGTCTATCTGGACGCCGGTACCACCTCCCTGGAGCTGGCCCGGGAGCTGGCGCTTCGGGAAGACTTGATGATAGTGACCAACGACTTCATGGTCTGCGCCTACCTCATCGAGCACGGCCGCTGCCGCCTCTATCACACCGGGGGTCAGG
Organism: Aeromonas sp. QDB25; assembly: GCF_027707725.1. Taxonomy (NCBI): domain Bacteria; kingdom Pseudomonadati; phylum Pseudomonadota; class Gammaproteobacteria; order Aeromonadales; family Aeromonadaceae; genus Aeromonas; species Aeromonas sp. QDB25. The sequence goes on from NZ_JAPCIZ010000021.1 coordinate 33,819, forward strand.
TCATTCGCGAGAACCAGTCCTGTGCCGGGGAGGCCACCGCCCACTTCCTGCGCAACCTCCATCTGGACATCGCCTTCCTGTCAGCCTCCTCCTGGGACAGTCAGGGGATCTCCACCCCGAGCGAACAGAAGGTGCCGGTGAAGCGGGCCGTGGTGGAGTCGGCGGCGACCCGCATCCTCATCTGCGATTCGTCCAAATATGGCAAGGTGGGGACTTTCAACGTGGTGAGCTGGGATGCGATCGATCAGGTGATCACCGACGAGCAACTGCCCCAGAGCGCCCGCGAGGCATTGGCACAGAACGGGGTCAGGGTGACTATGGCGCCGCTGGCCAGTCTGGTGGCCAGCGCCGAACAGGGATAAGGAAAGGGACGACAGGGGGCGAACCATGGCGCCACCCGGCCGGGATCAGCGACCCTCTGCGGCCGGTGCGTCCGTCAGCTTGGCGGAGCCCTGGATCACCTCCCCCGCCTTCTCGATGTCCCGTCCCATCCCGTGGATGGTGTTGCAGCCCAGCAACCAGAGGCTGGTGCAGAGCACCAGCAGCATGCGATTCGTCTTCATCCTTGCTCCTTTCATGCTATGGGGTCAGTTTGAGCAGGCGCCCCTGGTCTGAATCCGTCAACAGGTAGAGGGCGCCGTCGGGGCCCTCCTTGACGGTACGGATCCGCTCCCCCAGATCGGTCAGCAGCCGCTCTGCCGACACTATCTTGTCTCCGTCGAGGTGCAGGCGCAACAAGGCCTGACCGCGCAGGGCGCCGACGAACAGATCCCCCTGCCACTCCCTGAACAGGTTCCCCTGATAAAAGGCCATGCCCGAGGGGGCGATGGAGGGCACCCAGATCCAGCGCGGTGCCGTCATGCCCGGCGCGCTCTGGCCCACGCCAATCTTGCCGCCCCCGTACTCCTCGCCAAAGGTCACTCTGGGCCAGCCGTAGTTGTGGCCTGGCAGGATGAGGTTGACCTCGTCCCCGCCCTGGGGACCGTGCTCGTGAGCCCAGAACTGCTGGCTGCCCGGACGCAGGGCCGCCCCCTGCATGTTGCGATGGCCCAGGCTCCAGATCTCCGGCAGGGCCCCCGGCGTCTTGACGAAGGGGTTGTCGGCGGGGACCCGGCCATCCTTGTGCAGGCGTACTGTCTTGCCGAGGTGGTTGTCCAGCGTCTGGGCCCGCTCCCGCTCGGTGTAGCGATCCCCCAGGGTGATGAAGAGGTGGTCATCCGTCAGCACCAGGCGAGAGCCGAAATGGGTGCCGCCAGCCACCTTGGGCTCTTGGCGAAACAGCAGTTGCCAGTCGACGAGGGCGTCTTTTTGCAGCCGGGCCCGGGCCACGGCGGTGCCGGCGCCCCCGTCCCCCGGCTCGCTGTAGCTGAGATAGAGCCAGCCATCGCTGTCCAGGGCGAGATCGAGCAGACCCCCCTGGCCCGTGGCGGCGAGGGGCGGCAGGCCGGAGACCACATGGCGGTTGCCACCCGCGTCGATGCGCAGCAGGCGCCCAGGGCGCTCGCTGACGAGGTAGCCGCCATCCGGCAGCAAGGCCAGTCCCCAGGGGTGGCGTAGCTCCCCCGCCACCGGGGTCAGGGTCAGCGCCCGCACCGGGAGCACCAGGCAGACAAGCAGCAGGGCAAACAGTCGCAACATGGGGGCCTCCTCGCTCGGCCAGACCTGAATGTCGCTGAAGTATAGGGGAGGCAAACGGGAAAACGTGAGCAACAACAAGCCATTGGATGATACCGGCAGCGCCGGTTGTCCCTTGGGGCAGGAAGGGAAAGGGGGTGAGCCAGGGCTCACCCCCTCTGGCTAGAAGAGGGCTGGCACGATGCGAAGCGGGTGCTCCGATGGTTTGACTTTGCCTATCTTGCGCTTGGGCAGCTTCACCGGCTCCGTCGGCAGCGCCTCGTAGGGGATGTGCGCCAGCAGGTGGGAGATGATGTTGAGGCGCACCCGTTTCTTGTCCTCGGAGTGGGCCACGAACCAGGGGGCCCAGGCGGTGTCGGTGGCGATGAACATGGCATCCCGTGCCCGGGTGTAGTCATCCCAGCGATCGAAGGACTTGATGTCCATGGGGGAGAGCTTCCAGATCTTGCGGCCATCGTCGATGCGATCCCGCAGCCGCCGCTCCTGCTCTTGTGGAGTCACCTCCAGCCAGTACTTCAGCAGAATGATGCCAGAGTCCACCAGGGCTTTTTCCACCATGGGGGTGCCAGCCAGGAATTTGTCGCTCGCCTCCTCGCTGCAAAAACCCATGATGCGCTCCACCCCGGCCCGGTTGTACCAGCTGCGATCGAAGATGACGATCTCCCCCGCCGCCGGCAGATGGGGGATGTAGCGCTGGAAGTAGAGCTGGCTCTTCTCCCGCTCCGTGGGGGCGGGCAGTGCGACGACCCGAAAGACCCGGGGGCTGACCCGCTCGGTGATCGCCTTGATGGTGCCCCCCTTGCCGGCCCCGTCGCGCCCCTCGAAGACGATGCAGACCTTGAGCCCCTTGTGCACCACCCACTGCTGCAGCCTGACCAGCTCCACGTGCAAGAGGCGCAGCGCTTTTTCGTATGCCTTGTTGCCAAGGGGCTTTTGCGCCTCGGCCACGACCGGTTCTTCCGTTCTGGATTTTCGTTTGCTGCCCATGATGTCCTTCTCTGTGTCTCGGCGAATGGAAGGCCGTCCTGCCGGACGGCGCCCTTCAAGGGTAGATGACGGTGTGCCGCCACCGGGAGTGGGAACTACCGGGGGATGGCCGGGATCATTTTTGGTGGGGCTCGCGGGGTTGTTGGTGGCAGTGAGACATTGAAGAGGGGGGCGGGACCTGGCCGCCATGGATGCAGGGGAAATGGCGCAGAAACGCACAAGGGGCTGGCATCATGACGATGCCAGCCCCTTGCTGTGTATGGTGTTCCCGACTGGAGTCGAACCAGTGGCCTGTCCCTTAGGAGGGGACCGCTCTATCCTGCTGAGCTACGGGAACCTTGTGGCGGGCATTATACAAGAAGCATTGTGCTTTTAAACCCTTGATTCCTATTCCAATACGGCCAGGTCACCGATTTGGACATTGAACGGCGAATATTTGTTCTGACTGCTGATGATGGCGCCATCCTCGAACACCTGCACCACCTCGAACAGACCGTCTGCGGGGTTGCGCATCACCCTGGACTTGCCATAGGGGTCGACGAAGTCGGCGCTGTGCTGGACCCGGAACTGGTCCCCGAGCTTGACCCCGTTGCGACGGCCCAGGTTGATGTGGGGGCCGCGCTCGTGCTGGGCCACGATCCGGGCGGTGACGGGGGCACAGGCGAGTTCGGCGGCGATGTCCTGGGCCGCCTCCTTCAACTGGTAGCCCACCTCCTGGCCAAAGCTCGACTGCCAGAACTGGCCGCCGCTGCTGCCCACCTGTTCCCGCTTGGAGAAGGTCCAGTTGGCGCGGCCCTTGTACTCCTTGCGGCCGAGCAGGCTGCCGTTGATGCCGTCGAACAGGTAGAGCTGCATGGAGAAATTGCGCACGGGATCCTCATACCAGCTGGTGAGGGCGTTGCCCTGGGGCTCGAGGGAGAGGTCGTCGATGCTGCCGAGCACCAGATACTGGCTGTCGGTGCGCAGGCTCAGGGCCTTGATCTCCTCGAGGGCGCTGCGATCCCCCTGTTGCAGATGGAGAGGGTCGATGCGCAGATTCTCGTCCAGCCACTGGCGAGCGACCACCTGGGGCGTCGTCGCCAGGGTTTCAAACAGCCGGCGGGAGAGATCGGCGGGCATGTCGTCCAGGGCACCGGTGCTCGCCTGGTCCGGGTAGCGCATGCGCAGGCGCACCAGCGTCAAATCCTTGGCGTAGTGCTGGGTCTGGCAGATCTGCCGCTCCGCCTGGATGTCGGCCACGAGGGTGATGTACATGCGGCCGTTGCGCACCTCTTCGCGCTTGAGGCGGTACTGGCGGATGTCGCCGCCGGAGCGGATCTGGATCTGCTCGGAGCGCAGGCTGCCGTTTTCCAGGCGCTGGATGCTGGAGACGGAGGCACCGCTGGCCAGCAGCGCCTGGCGCAGGGCATCCCGGGTCGCCTGCTCGCGGGCGTAGACCTCGTCGCCCCCCAGAATGGCGGCACTGCCCTGGGCCTCGATAAGTTCGGCCCTGGCCGACAGGCTGGCCAGCAGCAGGGTGAACAGCAGCGAAACTTTCATAACAAACACCTTGAGTGGGCGACCCCGCTGCCGCCGGTGGGGCGGGTCAGGGATCCTGGACACAGATCCGGTCTGCACCGGAGCGGGTGACCAAATAAAAGCAAGAACCATGCCTTCTTCCCTGGCCGGAGCCCGTACGGCGGGCTCCGGTGGCACAGTGCGCGCCTTTGCCCGGGGATCATCGAGGATCCTGCGCGCATTCCCGCCTCAAGTGTTGGCGGTTGCGACCGATAACAGGTCAGGTGCAGATACAGGAAAGGTATCCATGAAGAGAGTTATCACGGTGCTGGCGGTGGCGCTGGCATTGGTCGGTTGCGGGTCGGCCGACCCCATCAATCGGGAGCTGGGAGACCCTCGCCAGGCGGCTAAGGGGATGGAGCTCAACTGGCTGGTGGCCCGTATGACGGATCAGCTGATGGAGCGCAAGTCCCTCACGACCCTGACCGAGCCCATTGCGGTCGCCTCCTTTGTCGATCTCGACACCCTGAAGGACACCAACTGGATGGGACAGCAGATCGAGGAGAGCTTCATCTACGAGCTGAACCGGCGCGGTGAGGTGGTGGTGGACTTCAAGACCACGGGCAACATCCAGGTGACCCCGCAGGGGGATTTCGTGATGAGCCGCAACTACAAGGATCTCTCGTCCCGGCTGCCCATCTCCCGCATCCTGACCGGCACCTTCAGCCGCAATCAGCAGGGGATCCTGGTCAACGCCCGCATCATCGATCTGCGCACCAAGATGGTCGAGACCACGGCCCAGAGCCTGATCCCGAAACAATATTTGTCCGGTGCCAGCAACTCCTTTGGCCGGGCCTCCATCAATCGCGGTTACCTGATGCGGGGGGGCCAGAGCCCGTCCGGTCATCTGGTCAACCTGATCCCTTGAGGTGGCGCGTCATGAAGCGTGAAGCGGGCTGGCTGACATTGAGCCGTGAAACATCGGGTGTGGTGAACAGGAAAACGGGGAAACAGCGATGAAAATCTTGTTGGGTTGCCTGATGGCCATGTTGCTGACGGCGTGCAGTGGCAACCGGGTGGTGAACTATGACGTGGGCGAGAAGCCCGATGACTTCCCGGTGCTCAAGGCGGTGGGGTATGCGGTGATCGACATCCAGCCCGGTCCCTCCCAGTCCGAGAAGATGTTGCAGGCGATCCGCGCCTCCAAGATGGACGCCTACCGGGAGCTGGCGGAGCAGCTCAACGGCCAGCAGGTGCGCGGCCAGAGCAGCTACAAGGACCTGACCCAGACCTCCAACTCCCTGGATGTGTCGGTGGCGGGCATGGTGCGCGGTGCCCGGGTGGTGGCGACCTATCCCCGTGGCAACACCTATGCCACCGAGCTGGAGCTCGACACCCGCAACCTCTATCACCTGAACCAGCTGATGGCGGGCCAGTTCTAGGGCGGGTCCGGGGGGCGCCGGCATGAGCCGGGCGTTCATCACGGCACAGACAAAGGCGAGCGCAGGCTCGCCTTTTTGTTTGGTCGGGAAAGGGCTCGGATCTGCGGGGAATCACCGGGGTTGGTGCCTTGGACGGGATAGGGCCTGCGGTGAGGGTAACCGGGGTTGGCGCGTGGGCGGTATAGCGCCTGGAGAGGATAACCGGGGTTGGCGTCTTGGGGGGGAACTGGTCTTCGGCAGGAGAAACGGAGTTGATGGGCCGGTCGGGATCCGGCCTGTGGCGAGGAAAAAGGGGGCTGAGATCGCACAAGAGGTGCCCGGGGGTCGGAATGGCGGCCTTTTTTGTTTAGGGAAATCTAACGATATCACCATGTCGTTAAATAAAGCCAAACGATAGAAAGGCCCGGCAGGCGGCAAAAGGGGGCCGCAACGGGAGGAAGATGGCCTGATGGTGAGTGGAAAGACAGCCGCGCCAGGATCCCGGGTCCACGAGGAAGGGGGTGGAGGGCGGTTTAACGCCGGAAGGGAAGGGCGGGACTGGGCCGCGTCTCACGGGGAGGGCGCAGAGAGCACAAAGGCAAGCCGGGGCTCGCCTTTGTGTGGCAGGGGCGGGATCCCCTTCCCATCAGCTTCCCATCAAGACGGGCGGCACGGCGGTCGGCTTGACGTCTTCGCTCGGGTAGCAGCCCAGCACCTTGATGTAGCGGGTGATCTTGGTCAGCTCCAGCAGGGCGGCCTGCATGGCCGGGGTCTGCAGGTTGGCGGAGACATCCAGGTAGAACATCTCCTCCCAGGGGTTGCCCTGCACCGGACGGGATTCCAGCTTGGTCATGTTGATCTCGTGGCTGCGCAGCACCAGCAGCGCCTCCACCAGGGAGCCCGGCTTCTGGGAGGTGGACATGATGAGGGTGGTCTTGGCCGGGATCTGGGGCGCCACGTCGATGGGCTTGCGCGCCACCACGATGAAGCGGCTGTAGTTCTCCTTCTGGTTGGCGAGCTGCTCGGCCAGCACGTCCAGGCCGTAGAGCTCGCCGCCGGCGGCGCTGCCGATGGCCGCCGCTTCCGGGCTTGCCAGCTCCTTCACCTTCATCATGGCGCTAGAGGAGGAGTCGCAGATCTCGTGGCGCGCTCCTTCCAGCTTGCTGAGGTAATGGGAGCACTGCTGGAACACCTGGGGATGGGCGTAGAAGGTCTTGATGCGTTCGATCTCAGTGGGCACGGCGGTGAGGATGCAGTGCTCGATGGGATAGGTGAGCTCACCCACGATGGAGAGGGTGGTGTGCTGCATCACGTCGTACACCTCGTTGATGGAGCCCGAGCTGGTGTTCTCGATGGGCAGCACCCCGAAGGCGGCACGGCCCGACTCCACGGTGTCCAGCACCTCGCGGAAGTTCTGGCAGTTCACCTCGATCACCTGATCCTTGTAGCGGGCCAGGTACTTGCGGGCGGCCAGGCTCGAGTAGGAGCCGCGCGGTCCCAGGTAGGCAACGCTGGTCATGGGCTCCTGCTGCTGGGGGTTGAGCAGGCTCTGCAGGTAGGCCTGCTGGGAGAGCACGGAGTCTTCGATGATGGTGTGGTAGATGCGGGTGATGTACTGGGCATCCAGTCCGAGGGCGCGCCCTTTCTGGATCAGGGCGACCAGCAAGTCCTGCTCGCGCTGGTGGTCACGGATGGGACGGGGATTGGCCTGCTTGGCGCGGGCGACCTCGATGCTGAGGGTCTTGCGTTTGGCCAGCAGGGCGAGCAGCTCCTGATCCAACTGGGTGATGTCGTGTCTGATCTCGTCGAGCGTTGCCATGGTGGTTCCCTATCCAGTGATTCTGTGGTGTGTGGTGCAAAAAAAAGCCTCCGCTGGGGAGGCTCGATTCGTCTTTGGTTTCTGTTTACGCGAATGGTTCATGTGACGACGGGCCTTCCCTCATGTGGGCCGGGTAAACGAGAAAACAAAGAAGAATGGTGTGTTCATGGGCGTGTCCTGAATGTAACGCCATAACCATTAAGGGATTTGGCGGTGCGATGCAAGTAAAACTTGCCCGGGGGCGTTGAACGGGGCAGGGTGGTGGCTCGGGTTGCCGGGGGAGAGTGAGCGTCGTTCTGGTCCCTGTTTATGGCAACCGCTGTAACCACATCCGTGGCAACAACACATAGAGGGGACGAGACGATGGCGGTGATCTTCGATCTGGGCAGGGTGGTGGTGCGCTGGGATCCGGTGGCCATAGTGAGTGGGGTGCGCGGACCCGAGGGGGCGACAGCGATCGCGGAGCAGCTGTTCAACCACCCGGACTGGCTGGAGGTGGACAGGGGGACCCTCTCTCTGCACACCATGGCCCGTCAGGCGCAGGGGCGCACCGGCCTGTCGATGGCGGAGAATCTGGCCATCTTGCAGGCGGTGCCGTCCTCCCTTGTGCCGGATCCCGCCATGGTGGCGCTCATCGAAGAACTGCACGGTGCAGGCCACACCCTCTATGCCCTCTCCAACATGGGGCACGCCAGCATCGACTGGCTGGAGCAGCATCAGTCCTTCTGGCGCTTCTTCAGCGGCAAGGTGGTGTCGGCCCGGGTGCGGATGCTCAAACCCGAGCCCGACATCTACCGTTATCTGCTGGTGTCGTTCGACCTCAAGGCTGGGGAGTGCCTCTTTATCGACGACAGCCCGGCCAACGTGGCGGCGGCCGAGGCGCTCGGTCTGCGGGGGCTGATCTTCACCGATCCGGCCCGGTGCCGGGCGCATCTGATCGATCAGGGGTTGTTGCCTGCCTGAGGGGAGCCAGTTTCGCTTCGCAGCGAAAAAAGTGGGGGAAGCGTTGATTTGGAGCAAATAATGTACAGTTTTACCCGCACTCTTTAAGTGTATATTCAGCTTGGGGCGGGCAAAATGGTATCCAGTTCATCATCCGGAGTTGTTGTTATGGATGCCAATGTCGTTGCGCTGCATCGGGGATACGATCAGACCTTTCAAGCCAGGGAACAGAGGCTCATCAACACCCTGGCCGGTTACAGCGAACTGCTTGTCTCCTTCTCCGGCCGACTGGAATCCTGCTACAGCATGGATCTGTGCCGGGCCAGCGGGGTGCGATTTCGCGCCATCACCCTGGACAACCCCACCCTCAGCCGCCAGTCGGTGGCCAGGGCACAGCGCTACTGCCGGCACTACGGCATCCCCCATCAGGTGCTCAAGACCGACGAGATGATCTTCAGCGCCCACCTGGGCCACCTCGCCGAGGTGACCGACCCGGTGCGCTACCTCTGCCAGCAGCTCGAACATGAAGAGGGCCCGCCGCTGCTGATGTCGGCCTCGGTGGAGGAGAAGCGGGAGTACCTGCGCCGATTCCACAGCCTGCCCGCCAACACCCTCTGGATCTTTGCCGAGCAGGGGATGACCAACCGGGATTTTCGCTACGGCTTTCACCAGCGGCAACTGGCGCTCTGGGGAGACGTGGGGGAGGCCTGCCTGAGCCGGCGGTTTGTCGATATGACCTCCCTGGACAGGCGGCACCTGCGGATGGTCGACATGGCCGAGCAGATGCTGGTGGACATGGGGCTGGGGGGAGCCCAGGTCTTCTTCCATACCCTGGGTGACAGGGTCACCACCCTTGCGAGGATCCGGGTGCCCGAACGGCTGCGGGCCCTGGTGTTCGACATGCAGCCCACCATCCAGAAGGCCCTCAGGAGTGCCCAGTTCGATCTGGTGACCCTGGATCTGGCCACGCTGGAGGATCCCCACCCCCTGGTCATCTGAGCCGGGGCGTAACGTGAGGGGGGTCATAGGCAAGGAGGGCACGACTCTTTATACTGCCCCCTTCGCATCCTTTATCGAGTGCCTGCCCATGAAACCCCTCTCCCGACTGCTGGTCGCCCTCTGTCTGTGCCCTCTGCTGGCCGAGGCGGCTCCCCTGCACCAGATCACCTTGCCGGATGGTCGCCAGGTGCAACTCAATGACGATTTCACCTGGGAATACCTGCTGGTCAAGCCGGCAGCCACGGTAGCCGGTCAGGCAGTGACGGCGAGTGTCGTGGCCCCGGTGCTGACCGAGCAGGCCATGGCCCATCCCGACTTGCTCTCCCAGGCGACCCGGGACGGCATCACGGTGAAGCTGGACCAGGTGGCGGGGGACGATCCCCTCAGCCTGCAGTTCGTGGTGAGCAACACCGGCAGTCGCAACGTGGTGCGCGTCAACGGCAGCCTGACCCTGTTCAGCGCCGACGGGGTGCAGCTCTCGAGCGAGCCCGTGCGCTTCTGGGTCGGGGAGAACCGCCTGCCTGACTCCTACCTGCGCAAGGGGGAGGCTCGCGCCTCCCGGGCCATCGAGCTGGCACGACCCGCTGGCCTCACCGGCAAGCCGCTGGTGCGGGTGCAGATCGACGAGGTGGAGTTCCGCTAGGATGACGGCGGGGGAGCCCTCGCTCCCCCGCAGAGTGTTGCACCGGTAACCACCAGCAATATCCGCTTACATCTGACATGGTTTGGCAACAGCTTGCTCCTCGGCGTTGCCCCCTTTGCCCGTCACAATGGCTCCATTCCAGTTAGGTCCGCCTAACTCAACCCATGGAGTCAACAAAATGCAAAAGATCGCACTGTCTGTTCTGGTTCTGGCCGGTCTCTCTTCCACCTCCGTCCTGGCGCAAGATGCCTTCAGCTATGCCAAGGGATCTGCCACCTGGGCCCACACCAAGTCTGACTACATCGGTGGCAAGGATGGGGAGAACCGCGACTTCGGCGGCCTGAGCCTGGATCTCTCCAAGAGCTTCACCAGCAATGTCTATGGCCGGATCGGCAGCGAATACACCTCCCGCAGCAGCGGCAACGACAGCATGGCCATCTCCAGCCTGGGGATGGGTGTCTACACCCCCCTCAGCACCGGCCTGAACCTCTACGGTGAAACCGGCCTGATGGGCTACAGCCTGGAACGGGAGCTGGCCTCCGACGTGAACCACTCCGGTTGGGATACCCTGGCCCGCAAGAAGAGCGGCAGCCTCTACGGAGAAGTGGGCCTGCGCTACGACATCGGCGCCGTCGAGCTCTCCACCGGCTATCGCTACGCCAACATGACCGACGACATGCACGACTTCAAGGCGGGGGCGGCCTACAAGCTGACCCAGAACCTGGCCCTCACCGCCGACTACACCTATCGCAACTGGGATCTGCAAAAAGGCTCCATCTCCAGCCTGGGTGTGAAATACAGCTTCTGATCATCCTTCCTGCAGGGTCTTCACCTTTACCCATGACTTCGGTCATGGGTTTTTTTTATGGGGGCTGATCCGCCCGCCGCCCCCTGGCCGTATCAGTTCGCAATAGTTATACAGCTTCCAATTTTTTGTATAACTGCTATAACTTACTCAAGGCTTATACAAGGGGCTTCATCATGTACAAGATCAAGGTCGGTATCAGTGCCTGTCTGCTCGGCCAGGAAGTGCGCTTCGACGGGGGCCACAAACGATCCAGTTTCTGCGAACGGGATCTGGGCGCCCATTTCGACTATCACCCCGTCTGCCCCGAGATGGCCATTGGCCTGGGCGCACCCCGCGCCGCCATCCGGCTGGTGAAGCGCCAGGGCGAGGTGCGGGCCGAGGCAAGCAACGGCAGCTTCGACGTCACCGACAAGCTGATTGCCTTCAGCGAGCAGAAGGCACGACAGCTCGACTTCCTCTCCGGCTACATCCTCTGCGCCAAGTCCCCCAGCTGCGGCATGGAGCGGGTGCGCATCTATGGCGCCAACAACGAGGGGAGCGCCAAGGAGGGGGTCGGCCTCTTCGCCAAGGCGCTGATGGAGGCCAACCCCCTGCTGCCGGTGGAGGAAGATGGCCGCCTGTGCGACCCCATCCTGCGGGAGAACTTCGTGCTGCGGGTCTTTGCCTACCACGACTGGCAGCAGCTTTGCGCCCGAGGGATCACCGCCTCAGCCCTGATCCGCTTCCATTCACGCTACAAGTACCTGGTGCTCTCCCACGCCACCACCCACTACCGGGCGCTGGGGCGCCTGCTCGCCAACCTTGGCAAGGCCAACCTGCAGGAGGTGGCCGACAGCTACATCCAGGGGTTGATGGCGGCGCTGACCCTGCGGGCCAACCGCCGCAGCCACACCAATGTGCTGATGCACCTGCAGGGCTACTTCAAGCGGGTGCTGACCCCGGCCCAGAAGCAGGAGCTGTGCGACACCATCGACAAGTACCGCACCGGGGTCTTCCCGTTGCTGGTGCCCCTTACCCTGATCCGCCACTACCTGCGCGAGTACCCGAACCCCTATCTCGCCGAGCAGGTGTACCTCAATCCCCATCCCGACACGCTGAAATTGCGTTACGGGCTGTGAAGGTGTGGCTGGATTTGGCCGATCAGGCCTACCTCGACCTTCATCCCGACACGCTCAAGCTGCGCTACGGGCTCTGAACCCTCTGTGCAGGCCCTGGTGGATGACCGGGGCCTCTTCCCAACGTCTGATGGACTCTCTCATGTCTGATGAATCACAAGCAGCCGCGCCTCTCCCCGACGAGGGCGTCTACCCCATTCGCGAGGTCTCCCGCCTCACCGGCGTCAACGCCGTCACCCTGCGCGCCTGGCAGCGCCGCTACGGGCTGGTGCAACCGGCCCGAACCGAGAAGGGCCATCGCCTCTACAGCGAGCAGGATATCCGCCAGATAGGCGAGATCCTGAGCTGGCTGGAGCGGGGAGTGAGCATAGGTCAGGTGAAGGGGCTGTTGAGCGAGCCCCAGAGTGCGCCAGTGAGCGATCACTGGCAGCAGACCCTGGAGCAGTTCAGCCAGGCGCTGCTTGCCTTCAACCAGCGCAAGGCGGAGGCCGAGCTTGGCGATCTGCTGGCGAGCTACCCCTTCGAGCTGGTGCGCAACCGGGTGCTGCAGCCCCTGGTGGAGCGGCTGCTGGGGCTGTGGCGCGAGCGCCCCGATGGCGAGCTGCTGCAACAGGTGTGGCTCGGCTGGCTGCATACCCGCTTCGCCCGCCACCTCATCGAGCAGGAGAAGGGCGTCCTCGTCACCCTGGCAAGCTGGGGGCAGGTGGGGCCGCTGGATCTGGTCTGGGCTGCGTATGAGCTCATCGGTCAGGGATATGAGGTGCAACTGCTGGGGGCGGTGGAGCCCCGCCATGCCACCCTGCTGGAGGGGCGCGCCACACCCCCCTGGCTGATCCTGCTGGGGGCCGGGCTCGGCAAGCAGGACCAGGCCGCCGAATGGCCTGCGGGTACCCGCTTCTTTGGCGAGCTGGGACGCCTCTACGATGAGCCGTGGCGGCGTGCCCGCAACTGGCACGCCACCCTGGCAGAGGTCAGTGCGACGACCCGCACTGCCAAGGCGAAGGGCAAGGGCGGGAGAACACCGTCATGAGGCTGGTCTGGTTTCGCAACGATCTGCGTCTGGCCGACAACCCGGCCCTGCGCCACGCCTGCGCCGGAGATGAACCGGTCGCCGCACTCTTCATCGTCTCGCCGACCCAGTGGCAGGCGCACAAGCTGGCCCCGGTCCGCCAGCGCTTCATGCTGGTACAGGTGGATGCCATGGGCCGCGAGCTGGCGGCCCTCGGCATTCCGCTTCATCTGCTGCGGGTCGAGACCTTTGCCGAGGTGCCGACGGCGCTGACGGCGCTCTGCCGGGAGCTCGGGGTGAGCCAGCTCTACGCCAACCAGGCCATCGAGATTGACGAGCTGCGCCGCGACCACGCTGTCAGCGCCGCGCTGGGGGAGCAGGGCCTGACCAGCCACTGGTTCAACGGCTGCTGCGTGCTGCCGCCCGGTCGGGTACTGACCGGGTCGGGGGAGATGTTCAAGGTCTTCACCCCCTTCAGCCGCGCCTGGCTCAAGGCTCTCGAGGAGGATGGCTTCGTCATTCACCGTGCCCCCGCACCACGCGGCGAGCCGTTGCCGTGGCTGCCCCTGGCCGAGCGGGAGTGGGTGGACGACGGGCTGGGGGATCTGACGCCGGACACCCGCTGGCCGGTGGGGGAGGCCGAGGCGAGCCGCCGATTGCACGCTTTTCTGGATCAGGCGGTGCTCGATTACGGCGAGACCCGGGACTTTCCGGCGCTGGCGGGCACCTCCGTGCTCTCCCCCTATCTGGCGGCGGGCATCATCAGTGCTCGCCAGTGCGTGGGGGCGCTGCAGCAGCGTCTCGGCTACCGGCCCCAGTCGAAGGCCCAACCCGGTTTTGTCTGGCTCAACGAGCTCATCTGGCGCGAGTTCTACCGCCACTTGCTGGTGCTGATCCCGAGCCTCTCCATGAACCGCCCCTTCAAGCCGGAGACGGCGGCCCTGCCGTGGAGCTGGGATCCGGATGCCTTCGCCGCCTGGTGCGAGGGGCGCACCGGCTACCCCGTGGTCGATGCGGCCATGCGCTGCCTCAACGCCACCGGCTGGATGCACAACCGGCTGCGGATGATAGTGGCGAGCTTCCTCACCAAGGATCTCCACATCCACTGGCGGCTCGGGGAGGACTACTTCATGAGTCGGCTCATCGACGGGGATCTGGCGGCCAACAATGGTGGCTGGCAGTGGGCGGCGGGGACCGGGGCCGATGCGGCGCCCTATTTCCGGGTCTTCAACCCCACCACCCAGGGGCAACGATTTGATCCACAAGGGGAGTTCATTCGTACCTGGGTCACTGAGCTGGCGGATGTGCCTGCTGCCTATCTCCACGAGCCCCACGACTGGTTGCGGCTCAATGGGCGGCAGGATTATCCGGCCCCCATGGTGGATCATGCCGTTGCACGGGTGAGCGCCATCGAGATGTTCCGCGAACTGGAGAAAAACTAGCATGAATGACGCGCTGGCCCGCTTTGTCATCCTCTACCTGCAACTGGACAAACATCAGTTGCACCGCTTGCCGGAGGTCTATGCCGATGAGGTGCTCTTCATCGATCCTGCGCACCGGATAGAGGGGCTGGCCGCGCTCACCCGCTACTTTTCCTCCCTTTATGAGCGCCTTGCCCAGTGCAGTTTCGAGATAACGAGTCAGCAGCAGTCGGGCAACGAAGCCTGGCTCGCCTGGGTCATGACCTTCTCCCACCCCAGGATTGCCGGTGGCCGGGCCGTCAGGGTCGAGGGTGCCACCCGGCTGACGTTCGACTCCTGGGGCAAGGTGTGCCTGCACCGGGACTACTTCGATCTCGGGGCCATGCTCTACGAGCAGTTGCCGCTGCTGGGGCCCGTGGTACGGGCCATCAAGGGGAGGCTGGGGACATGAGTGGCCGGGTGCTGATCACCGGGGCCACCTCGGGCATCGGCCGCCAGCTGGCGCTGGATTATCGGCGCGCCGGCTGGCAGGTGTGGGGTTGTGGCCGGGACGAAGTGCGCTTGCAGGCACTGGCCGACCTGGGGATCACCCCTTTGCGATTCGATGCGCGCGACAGCGCCACCATGGCCGGGGTGGCCGCAAGCCTGCCCGCCCTCGACCTGCTCATCCTCAATGCGGGCAACTGTGAATACATGGATCCGGCAGAAGGCTTTGACGGCGCCCTGTTTGCCCGGGTCATCGAGACCAACCTCATCGCCACCGGCAACGCCCTGGCCGCCTTGCTGCCGCGGCTGGGAGCGGGTGGACGGCTTGCCATCGTCAGCTCCTCGGTGAGCTGGCTGCCCCTGCCACGGGCCGAAGCCTATGGCGCCTCCAAGGCGGCCCTCGATTATCTGGCGAATACGTTGCGCCTGGATCTGGCCAGCAAGGGCATCGGGGTGACCCTGATCCGCCCGGGCTTCGTGCAGACGCCGCTCACCGACAAGAATGATTTTCCCATGCCCTGTCTGGTGACGGTGGAAGAGGCTTCCCGCGCCATCATGACGGGGCTTGCCGCCGGTCGCCACCAGATCCACTTTCCCCGTCGCTTCATCTGGCTGCTGCGCCTGCTCGGCGCCCTGCCGACGGGGCTCTGGCTGCGCCTTGGCCGCACACTCGTTTCGAAAGGACGCCCTTCATGAAGAAAAAGATCGCCATCGTCGGCTCCGGTATCTCCGGTCTCACCGCCGGTTTTCTGCTCCACAAGCTGCATGACATCACCCTGTTCGAGGCGGCGCCGACCCTGGGAGGCCACACCGCCACCGTGGAGGTGGAACAGGCTGGGCGCCACTATGCCATCGACACCGGCTTCATCGTCTTCAATGACCGCACCTATCCCAACTTCCTCAAATTGCTGGAACGCATCGGGGTGGGGCGCCAACCCGCCGAGATGAGCTTCTCGGTCAAGAGTCCCGAGGGGATGGAGTACAACGGCCACAACCTCGATACCCTGTTCGCCCGGCGCCGCAATCTGCTGAGCCCGCGCTTCTATCGCTTCGTCGCCGAGATACTGCGCTTCAACCGGGAGGCGCGGGCCTGGCTGGCCGCGCATCGCCAGCGGGAGCTGACCCCCGAGCTGACCCTGGGGGACTTCCTGCTGGCGGGGAAATTCAGCGACTATTTCGCCCGCCACTACATCCTGCCCATGGGGGCGGCCATCTGGTCCTCCACCCTGGCGGACATGCGTGCCTTCCCCTTGAGCTTCTTCCTGCGGTTTTTCGCCAACCACGGGCTGCTGGAGGTGGCGAACCGGCCCCAGTGGTATGTGATCCCGGGAGGCTCGCGAGAGTACATAGGGCCGCTCACGGCGGGCTGGCAGTCGCGCATCCGCCTCGCTACCCCGGTGGAGGCGGTGCGCCGGGTGGCGGATGGCGTCGTGGTCACCAGCCAGGGGCAGGAGGCCCATTTTGACGAGGTGATCTTCGCCTGTCACAGCGATCAGGCCCTGGCCCTGCTGGCGGATGCGAGCGACGCAGAGAGGGCCATCCTCGGGAACATGCCCTATCAGGCCAACGACGTCTGGCTGCACACCGACGCCTCCTGCCTGCCGATGCGCCGCAAAGCGTGGGCGAGCTGGAACTACCAGCTCGGTGAGGATGACGGGGCGCGCCCCCTGGTGAGCTACAACATGAACATCCTGCAGGGGGTGAGCTCCCCAGCGCCCTTCTGCGTCAGCCTCAATCCCCGTGGACGGGTGGACGAGAGCAAGGTGTTGCGCCGTTTCGTCTATCATCATCCGGTATTCAATCAGGGCTCCATCGCCGCCCAGCAGCGACGGGGCGAGATCTGTGGCCATCAGCGCACCCACTTCTGCGGGGCTTACTGGTACAACGGTTTTCACGAGGACGGGGTGCGCAGCGCCCTGGACGTGGCCAGACGCTTCGGGGCCGAGCTATGAGCGGCGCCGCGGCCTTGACGCAAGGGGACGAGGGAATGGGGGAGGGGATCAGCGCCATCTGGCAAGGCTCGGTGCGCCATCGCCGCTTCGCCCCCAGGGCCCACGCTTTTTCATACAGCCTCTTCATGCTGGGGCTGGATCTGGACGAACTGCCCGGGCTTGAGCAGGGGCGCTGGTTTGCCGTGGAGCGGGCCGGACTGCTCTCGTTTCGCCGCGAGGACTATCTGCGGGGCAGCGAAGGGCCCCTCAAGCAGGCGGTCTGGGACAAGGTGGCGGCCCTTGGGGGGGATGCGGAGCCCGGCGGGCGGGTGCTGCTCCTTGGCAACGTGCGCTGCCTCGGGTTTTATTTCAGCCCGGTCAATTTCTACTTCTGCGATCGGGCGGGGGAGACCCGCTACCTGCTGGCGGAGGTCTCCAATACCCCCTGGAACGAGCGCCACTACTACCTGCTGGATCTGGCGGCGCTCTCCCCCCATGACAAGGATTTTCATGTCTCCCCCTTCATGGGACTGGGGATGCGCTACCACTGGCGCATCCGGGCGCCGAAAGAGGAGGCGCTGATCCATATCGAGAGCCACCCCGTATCCGGTGAGAGCAAGCTGTTTGACGCCACCCTGGCCCTGCGCCGCGCGCCGCTGTCGCGCAAGGGGCTGGCGGCGCTGCTGGTTCGCTGGCCCTGGATGACCCTGAAGGTGCTGCTCGGGATCTACTGGCAGGCCCTGCGCCTTTTTATCAAACGCACCCCCGTCTTCACCCATCCGGAGAGCCGCCCGTGACGCTGACACACCCGTTTAATTCCGCTTCCTGGTGTTGTCAGCAGCCCATGGTGCGGGTTCATCCCAACCGAACGACCTCACTCTTGACCCATTCGGAGAGCCGCTAATGGAACTTGCTCAATCAACCCTCTCTGCCTCTTTCATCGACAAGGAGGCCAAGCAACTGCTGCTCAAATTGCTGGCGCGCCTTGAGCAGGGCCAGCTGGTGCTCCACGACGGCAGCGAGTGCCACCGTTTCGGCAAGGCGGGCAGCGACCTGCATGCCGAGCTGGTGGTGCAGGATCCGGCGTTTTATCGCCGCCTGCTGCTGGGGGGCAGCATCGCCGCAGGAGAGACCTGGGTGGAGGGTCTCTGGACCAGCCCGGAGCCGGTGGCACTGGTGCGCTTGCTGGCCCGCAATCTGCCGCTGCTCGACGCCCTGGAACGGCGCCTCGGCTGGCTCAGCTTCCCGTTCAACAAGGTGCGCCACTGGTTCAATCGCAATACCCTGACCGGTTCGCGCGCCAACATCGCCGCCCACTATGACCTTGGCAACACCCTCTATCAGGGCTTTCTCGACGATCACATGCAGTATTCGAGCGCCATCTATCCCCACCCGGATGCCACCCTGGAGGAGGGGCAGCAGGCCAAGCTGCGCACCATCTGTGAGCGGCTTGAGCTTGGGCCGGATGACCACCTGCTGGAGATAGGCACCGGCTGGGGCGGTCTCGCCGTCTATGCGGCCCGTCACTACGGCTGCCGGGTCACCACCACTACCATCTCCCGGGCCCAGCACGACTATGCCAAGGCGTGGATCGAGCGGGAGGGGCTGGGGGATCGCATCACCTTGCTGCTGGAGGATTACCGCAAGCTGGAGGGACGCTATGACAAGCTGGTCTCCATCGAGATGATCGAGGCGGTGGGGCACGCCTTCCTGCCCGACTATTTCCGCCAGTTGTCGCGCCTGCTCAAGCCCGGCGGACGCCTGCTGATCCAGGCCATCACCATCGCCGATCAGCGTCACGCCCAGTATCTGCGCGGGGTGGACTTCATCCAGCGCTACATCTTCCCGGGAGGCTGCCTGCCCTGCGTCTCCCAGATGGCGGGTCTGCTGGCGCGGGAGACCGACATGCAGCTGGTACGGCTGCACGATCACGGCCACCACTATGCCCGTACCCTGGCCCACTGGTGCGAACGCTTCCTGGCGCTGGCCCCAGAGCTGCCCAAGCTCGGTTACAGCCAGGATTTCATCCGGCTCTGGCACTTCTATTTCGCCTACTGTGAAGGGGGATTCTGGGAGCGGGCCATCAGCCTGGTACAACTGGAGGCCGCCAAGCCGGGGCCCCATGGCTGGTCCGGGGACTTGCCGGCACACGGTCGCTGATCATGTGGCAGTGGGCCCACCTGCTGGGATTCAACCTCTACTGGTTGCTGGCGGTGAGATGGCAGCAACCGGGCCCGCTGCTCGGGATGCTGCTGCTCCATTTCATCTTCTCCCCCCGCCGCGGGCAGGACTGGCGCCTCATCCCGGTCGCCCTGGCAGGCTGCCTGCTCGACATCCTGCTCTGGCGCCTCGGCCTGTTTCACTTTCCGTCCGGTTTTCCGCTCTGGCTGTTGCTGCTCTGGTGCGGTTTCGCCCTGACCCTCTCCCACGGCCTTCCCTGGCTTCGCCTCTTGCCGCGCTGGCAACAGGGGCTGTTCGGCATGGTGGGGGGCGCCTCCTCCTATATGGCGGGGGCCGCCATGGGGGCAGTAAACTTACCCTGGGGCATCTGGACAAGCGCAGTGCTGCTGGCGGTGATCTGGATGTGGTGGTTACCCGTACTCCTGTGGGTAACGGTCAAGCTGGAGGGTGAGACGAGATGAACACCTTTTCGACCGACACCTTGTTGTTTTCCAAGTGGACCAGGGATGGCCAGTGCGAGCTGGCCGAGCGTTTCTACCTGGTGGTGGCCTGCCAGCGCGATGCCCAGGGGCATCTGGCGAGCGTGGTGATGCAGGATATCAACACCCTGCAGGAACAGGAGATGGACTGGCATGAACTGGAGGATCCCGCCCGTTGGCACATGGGGTGGAACTAGTCTGCTGCTGGCGGCCTTGAGCCTGCCACTGCTTGCGACCGCCCAGAGCGTTGCCGCCCCCTGGCAGGGGCTGCGTACCGTGGGGCAGGGGGAGATGCGCTGGCTCTGGTTCAAGCTCTATGACGCCACCCTCTACAGCGAGAGTGGCCGCTATCAGCCGGGGCGCTACCCGCAGGCCCTCAGCATTACCTACGCGAGGGCCATCGAGCGCCAGGATCTGCTGGAGGCGACCGCCGCCGAGTGGCAGCGGCTCGGCCTTGGCAGCGAGAGTGAGCGCCAACGCTGGCTGGCTCGACTGGCCACGCTCTGGCCGGATGTCTCCCCCGGCGACAAGCTGGTTTTTTATGTGGACGAGCAGGGGGCGGGCCACTTCTGGTTGCGAGATCGCCTCCTTGGCTCTCTTGATGATCCCGCCTTCGCCCCCGCGTTTCTTGCCATCTGGCTGACTGACGACAGCCGGGATCCCGCTCTGACACGCCGCCTGCGCGGCCAATCCTGATGGAGTATTCCATGAAGTTCTCTTCCTGGTGGCGTCTTGCCTGGTTGCTGCCCCTGCTGTGGCTCTCTGGTTGCGGCGCGGGTCTTGATGATTATCGCGGCTCCCGGCCGGGCTGGGATCTCGCCCGTTTCTTCAATGGCAAGCTGGTGGCCCACGGCCTGGTGACGGACCGCAGCGGCGAAGTGACCAGTCGCTTTCGGGTCGAGATGCAGGGGCACTGGCGAGAGGGCAAGGGGGAGCTGTTCGAGCAGTTTTACTTCGATGATGGCCGTCGGCAGACCCGCACCTGGTTTTTGAGCAAGGGGGCGGATGGCCACTGGCGCGGCACGGCTTCAGACGTGGTGGGGGAGGCGGTAGGCAAGACAGAGGGCTTTGCCCTCAACTGGCGTTATCAACTCGATCTGGCTCTGCCGGATGAGAGCGTGGTGAGGGTGAGCTTCGATGACTGGATGTATCTGCTGGACGACGATCGCCTGATCAACCGCGCGAAGATCAGCAAGTTCGGCATTCATCTCGGCGAGGTGATCCTCTATATCGAACGGCTTGAGCAATGAACGCCGGTGCATTTTTGCCGACGATAGCCATTGGCTATGGATCGGCAAGGCACAGACGATTGTCCTTTGAGTCTGCTTCTGGATAAGCTGACTCCGTTCCCGATAATGCTTACCACCTGGAGGTGAATCATGAAGAGCCCCATTGGTCTTGATACCGTTCAATCACAAGCTCTGGCCGCCGAGCTCAACAAGCTGCTGGCCAGCTACCAGATCCTCTACATGAACGTCCGTGGCTTCCACTGGAACATCCGCGGCAACCAGTTCTTCGAGCTGCACCTGAAATTCGAAGAGATCTACAACGACCTGCTGCTGAAAGTCGATGCCCTGGCCGAACGCATTCTGACCCTGGATGGCGTGCCCCTGCACAGCTTCAGCGACTACATCCAGGTGTCCGCCATCCCCGAGCAGAAGGGGCTGCATGACGGTCGTGCCTGCGTGGAATCCCTGCTGGCGAGCTTCCGCGAACTGCTGGTTGCCCAGCGCCGCATCCTGGGTCAGGCCGCCGATGCCGGTGATGAAGGGACTGCATCCATCCTCTCCGACTATGTGCAGCAGCAGGAAAAACTGGTCTGGATGCTGCGCGCCTATCTGGCCTGATGAACCTGGGGCCGGCTGCCCATGCTCCGGCCCGTATCATTGCCCCTGTTGTTGCACACCCGAGTTGTCTCTCCTTGATTTCCCACCAGCTTGCCGCCCGATTTGGGCGGCTTTTTTCTATTTGATCTGCATCAATGAAATGTTAATTGGTAAATTGAATGCCTATTAAGTTTTCCAGGAGGGGAATAGAATCGCCACAAAACAGATAACTGAAATGTCCAATTAGGAGAGACATGATGTTTTGTGTGCAATGTGAACAGACTATTCGTACCCCGGCAGGCAACGGCTGCGCCTATGCACAAGGCATGTGCGGCAAGACGGCTGAAACTTCTGATCTGCAGGATGTGCTGATCTATACCCTGCAAGGGCTCAGCGCCTGGGCCCTGGCGGCCCGCGAGCACGGCATCGTCGACAGCGAAATAGACGCTTTCGTGCCCAAGGCGTTCTTTGCCACCCTCACCAACGTCAACTTCGACTCCGCTCGCATCGTCGCCTACGTCAACCAGGCGCTGGCCTATCGCCAGCAACTGGCCGCCAAGCTGGCACCGCTGGCGGTACAGGCCGATGCACTGCCCGCTGCCGCCCGCTTCGAGCCGGGTGCCGATCTGCTGGCCCAGCTTGCCCAGGCGCCGCAGACCGCGGTCAACCGGGGCAAAAACGAGGTCAACGAAGACATCATGGGGCTGCGCCTGCTCTGCCTCTATGGCCTCAAGGGTGCCGCCGCCTACATGGAACACGCCCGGGTGCTGGATCAGCAGGATGCCGGGGTCGCCGCCGAATTCCATCGCATCATGAGCTGGCTCGGCACGGATCCCTGCGATCTGGATCCCCTGTTCAAGTGCGCCATGGACATTGGCCTGCTGAACTTCAAGATCATGGAGATGCTGGATCTCGGTGAAACCACCGCCTTCGGCCACCCCGAGCCGACTCAGGTACGCGTCACTCCGGTACCGGGCAAGTGTATTCTGGTCTCCGGCCACGACATGGTGGATCTCAAGCTCATCCTGGAGCAGACCAGGGGCACTGGCATCAACGTCTACACCCATGGCGAGATGCTGCCGGCCCTGGCCTACCCCTTCTTCAAGCAGTACCCGCACCTGGTGGGCAACTACGGCTCCGCCTGGCAGAACCAGCAGAAGGAGTTTGCCAACTTCCCGGGCGCCGTGGTGATGACCTCCAACTGCATCATCGACCCGAACGTGGGCAACTACAGCGATCGCATCTTCACCCGCTCCATCGTCGGCTGGCCGGGCGTGACCCACCTGGAAGGGGAAGATTTCTCCGTCGTTATCGCCAAGGCGCAAGCGCTGGAAGGCTTCAAGCACGTTGAGCTCGAGCACTTCATCACCATCGGTTTTGCCCGCAACGCCCTGATGCAGGCCGCTCCCGCAGTGATCGACAAGGTCAAGGCTGGCGAAATCAGCCACTTCTTCCTGGTGGGGGGATGTGACGGCGACCGTGCCGAGCGCGCCTACTACACCGAGTTTGCCAAGGCGATCCCGCAGGACAGCCTGCTGCTGACCCTGGGCTGCGGCAAGTACAAGTTCAACAAGCTCGATTTCGGCGACATCGGCGGCATTCCGCGCCTGCTGGACGTGGGTCAGTGCAATGATGCCTACTCCGCCATCCAGCTGGCCCTGGCGCTCGCCGACGCGTTCGAGTGCGGCGTCAACGATCTGCCGCTGACCCTGGTGCTCTCCTGGTTCGAGCAAAAAGCCATCGTCATTTTGCTCACCCTGCTGGCGCTCGGCGTGAAGGACATCCGCACCGGCCCGACCGCCCCGGCCTTCCTCACCCCGGCCCTGCTCAAGGTGCTGGAGGAGCAGTTTGGCCTGAAAGGCACCACCACGGCAGACGCGGATCTCGCCGAGATCCTGGCGGCCTGAGCAAAGACACAGCCTTACACGCTCAGCATGTTGTAAGCCTTTGGCGAGCCTGATGGCTCGCCTTTTTTCAACGCTATTTCCGAGCAAGAGGAGCCTTGCGATGACCTCCACCTCTTTGAGCCTGCGCTGTATAGCCCGCCGGGCAGAGACCCACGACGTGGCGAGCTGGCAATTTGAACCCCTGGCTGGCGACCTGCCCTCCGTGCTGGCCGGCCAGTGCGTCACCCTGCACACGATGATTGACGGCCAGCCTCACTGCCGCGCCTACACCCTCTCCTCCAGCCCGCAGGATCCTTTCTGGCAGGTCACCATCAAGGATGTGGGGCTGGTCTCTCACCATCTGCACCAGAGCCTGCAAGTGGGGGACGAGATCCGGGTAGACGGCCCCTTCGGCGATTTCCACCTGACCGCTTTGCCCTGCGAGCGGCCGCTGCTGCTCAGCGCCGGTTCCGGCATCACCCCCATGTGGGCCATGCTGCGGGACGAGCTGGCCAAACGGCCGGATGCAGACATTCGCTTTATTCACAGCGCCAGAACCCCCGGGGATGTGATCTTCGCAAGGGAACTGGCTTCGCTGGCCGAGGCTCATGCCGGTGTGCGCCATGCTTTAGTGCTGGAGAAAGTAGGGGAAGAGGCGCCAACGGCTCATCCCTGGGTTGGCCGGCTCACACCGGACATGTTGAGGGAACTGGCGCCAGACCTGCTGGTGCGCCACGTCTATCTGTGCGGGCCTGCCCCCTACATGACCGCAGTCTGCACCATGCTGGCGGAGCTGGGACTGCCGGCAGCGCAGTTGCACCAGGAGTCGTTCGGCCTGCCTGCTGGAACATCGAGTGCGGCGCCAGTTGCGGCCGGCAGCGACCACTTCTGGCTGACCCTCAAAAAGAGCGACAAGAAGGTGAAGATCCTGCCGGGTCAGACCCTGCTGGCGGCACTGGAGGGGGCGGGGGAGACCATGATGGCCGCTTGCCGCGCCGGGGTGTGCGGCGCCTGTCGCTGCACCACGGAAGGCGAAATCGAGCGCCAGAGCGTGATGACCCTGAGCGCGCAGGACCTCGAGAACGGGGTGGCGCTGGCCTGTTCCTGCACCGCCAGAGGGGATGTGAGTCTGGAGTACTGACGGGCGTCATTGGTATCCCGAGCTTTTCTCGGGCGGGTCGTGCGGGTAGACTCAACCCCAGTTTCAGCAAAGTACGGGATAAAAAATGACAATTCTGGTGACGGGGGGAGCCGGTTACATCGGTTCCCACACCCTGGTCGAGCTGCTTGGTACCGGGCAGCAGGTCGTAGTACTGGACAACCTCTCCAACGCTTCCCCCGAATCGCTCAAACGGGTCGAGCGGATCACCGGCAAGCCGGTCACCTTCGTGGAAGGGGACATTCTGGACAGAGCCTGCCTGCAGCGGCTGTTTGCCGAGCACAGGATAGTATCCGTGATCCACTTCGCCGGCCTCAAGGCGGTGGGGGAATCCGGCCAGATCCCGCTCACCTACTATCAGAACA
Source organism: Aeromonas sp. QDB25 (assembly GCF_027707725.1). Classification (NCBI taxonomy): domain Bacteria; kingdom Pseudomonadati; phylum Pseudomonadota; class Gammaproteobacteria; order Aeromonadales; family Aeromonadaceae; genus Aeromonas; species Aeromonas sp. QDB25. Next base: position 58,428 of record NZ_JAPCIZ010000021.1, read on the forward strand.
ACGTGACCGGCACCCTGGTGCTGTGCGAAGAGATGGCCAGGGCCGGCGTGTTCCGGCTGGTGTTCAGCTCCTCGGCCACCGTTTATGGGGATCCGGCCTCGGTACCCCTGCGGGAAGATTTCCCCACCAGCGCCACCAACCCCTATGGCCGCTCCAAGCTGATGGTCGAAGAGATCCTGCGTGACCTCTCCAAATCAGATCCCCGCTGGGCCATCGTGCTGCTGCGCTACTTCAACCCGGTGGGTGCTCACGAGAGCGGCCTCATCGGTGAAGATCCCAACGGCATCCCCAACAACCTGCTGCCTTACATCAGTCAGGTCGGCGTGGGCAAGCTCAAGGAGCTGGGGGTCTTTGGCAACGACTATCCGACCCCGGACGGCACCGGGGTGCGCGACTATATCCACGTGGTGGATCTCGCCATCGGTCACCTCAAAGCATTGGCCCGCATCAAGAGTGATACCGGCGTCTTCACCTATAACCTTGGCACCGGTCAGGGCTATTCCGTGCTGGAGATGGTCAAGGCGTTCGAGGCAGCCAGTGGCCGTGCCATTCCCTACCAGATCAAGCCCCGTCGCCCCGGCGACATTGCCGAGTGCTGGGCTGAACCGGCCCTGGCCCGTGACGAGCTGGGCTGGCAGGCCGAGCGGGGGCTGGAGCAGATGATGATCGATACCTGGCGCTGGCAAAGCCAGAACCCGAACGGTTATGGCCCTGCTGCGAAGCCGTGATCAAGGGTCATGCGCTGCTCTTCGCCTTGCTGACAGCTTCTCGCGACGACCCATCAGGCCTGATGGTTTGCAGCCTGAATAGCAAAACGCCCCGGCATGCCGGGGCGTTTTTTCATGCACAACGCGCGGGTTACTGAATGCTCTTGCCGGCGCGGACATCCTTGATGATAGCCTTGAGGCTGGCCAGATCCCGCGGTGCGCCGCGCAGGATCTGATCGCCGATGATAAAGGCCGGGGTACCGGAAATGGCCATGGCTTCGGCCAGCGCCCGGTTGGTACCCAGATTCTGATCGATGCTGCCGTCCTTGATCTTCGCCTCGACCTTGCTCCAGTCCACGCCGGCGGCCCTGGCGACGTCTTTCACCTGGGCTTCGTCGGAGAGGGGTCCCTGATGGGCGTACAGCTTGTCGTGGAAGGCCTGGTATTTGTCGGGCTGGCCGAGCTTCACCGCCAGCGCCGCGCGGGCGGCGTAGTAGGAAGTTTCGCTCAGGATGGGGAACTGCTTGTAGATGTAGCGGATCTCCTTGTCCTCAGAGAGCAGTTGCTGAATGAGGGGATGAGCGCGCTTGCAGTAGCCGCAGTTGTAGTCGAAGAACTCCACCACCGTCAGGCTGCCCTTGGGATTGCCGCTCTCGGGATCTTGGTTGGCGAAGAGCTGCTTGGCATGGGCTTCTATCAGCGTCTTGTCGTTCTCGGCCTGCTGGCTCTCCTGCTTGGCACGCAGGGCGTTGGACATCTCGACCAGGATCTCCGGATTCTTGACCAGATAGTCGCGCACGATCTGCTCGACATCGCTCTTGGTCAGCTCGCTCGCCTGCACGGGCGCCGCAAGCAGGGTCGCGCCGGTCAGGGCGGCGAACAGGGCATGTTTGATTCTCATAAGTCCATCTTGCTGGGGATGTGGTAGTGGCCCCTATAGTGGGTGAGTCTGTTTTCAAGTCAAGCCATCCGCTTGAAAAAGCACGGTTTGCAGCGGTTTTGCCGGTTTTGTGCGCCAGATAGCCCAATAAATGGGCAAACAAACGGAGTGGGGATTTACAAGGGCTGGGGGCATGGGTAATATGCGTCGCACTGCTGCGGAGGGGTGGCAGAGCGGCTGAATGCACCGGTCTTGAAAACCGGCGATGGGCGACCATCCGTGGGTTCAAATCCCACCTCCTCCGCCATCTATATAGCCCAACTGATTGATTCGGTTGGGCTTTTTTGTATCTGAGATTTTTGGTATGCCAGTGAGTATGCCATTAGGTGTTGGCTGTCCTACCCCTTGATAGCATTTCTTTGGACAGTTCATTGCCACGCCTCCCTCAAGTTACCCAAAACAAGAGAGGGCCAATGGCCCTCTCTTGCTATCTATTTTGTTGGTCAGTGCAAACACTGACTCTTATACACAAGTAGCGTCCTGAACGGAACCTTTCCCGTTTTCCAGGATCTGATCTTCCATGTGACCTCCTAACATGGTAACGTTCATGATAACTTCTGCTCTTCATCGTGCGGCCGACTGGGCTAAATCTGTGTTCTCTTCGGCGGCGCTGGGTGATCCTCGCCGTACTGCCCGCTTGGTTAACGTCGCCGCCCAATTGGCAAAATATTCTGGTAAATCAATAACCATCTCATCAGAGGGTAGTGAAGCCATGCAGGAAGGCGCTTACCGATTTATCCGCAATCCCAACGTTTCTGCCGAGGCGATCAGAAAGGCTGGCGCCATGCAAACAGTCAAGTTGGCTCAGGAGTTTCCCGAACTGCTGGCCATTGAGGACACCACCTCTTTGAGTTATCGCCACCAGGTCGCCGAAGAGCTTGGCAAGCTGGGCTCTATTCAGGATAAATCCCGCGGATGGTGGGTTCACTCCGTTCTCTTGCTCGAGGCCACCACATTCCGCACCGTAGGATTACTGCATCAGGAGTGGTGGATGCGCCCGGATGACCCTGCCGACGCGGATGAAAAGGAGAGTGGCAAATGGCTGGCAGCGGCCGCAACTAGCCGGTTACGCATGGGCAGCATGATGAGCAACGTGATTGCGGTCTGTGACCGCGAAGCCGATATTCATGCTTATCTGCAGGACAAACTGGCGCATAACGAGCGCTTCGTGGTGCGCTCCAAGCACCCACGCAAGGACGTAGAGTCTGGGTTGTATCTGTACGACCATCTGAAGAACCAACCGGAGTTGGGTGGCTATCAGATCAGCATTCCGCAAAAGGGCGTGGTGGATAAACGCGGTAAACGTAAAAATCGACCAGCCCGCAAGGCGAGCTTGAGCCTGCGCAGTGGGCGCATCACGCTAAAACAGGGGAATATCACGCTCAACGCGGTGCTGGCCGAGGAGATTAACCCGCCCACATGTACAGGATCTTTAGCAGCAACCAATTGAAATAGATATAAAAATGGCTTCGATTGTGATCTGATTTTATCGCCAAACAAAACCGCCACGCACGAAGCCATGACCATTA
>NZ_JAPCIZ010000022.1:0-60191 GCF_027707725.1 Aeromonas sp. QDB25
TATAACCATGAGCGGCCCAATATGGCGCTGGGCGGCTACACGCCGAAACAGCGCTTGGCACAGGCCGCATGACCTCTACTTTTGAGTGCTCCAAAAAATGGGGGGATTACCCCAGCACCGCCTGCGGGTTGTAATCCTTGATGATGCCGTAGACCACGGCGATCAGCACGAGCAAGACGAAGACGAGTTCCAATGTGCACTCCTGACAAGATTATCGAGAGGCGCAATCTAGTGGGGGATCTCCCCTTTCCTCTTGATCACCATCAATAAAGATGGAAAAAGCAAACGGTTGTAGATTTTTACTCCAAAAATAAAACTAAAAACGACATTTAACATCACGAAACTGGATCTAGAATGCTCCCCAGGGTATCCCTGACCGACAACCGCCACTTTGTTTGCGTTGGATCAACATCCCGCCGGGGTGAACTGGCCAAGATGCCCGTCGACACAGAGCGACCATTTCGCACCGGAGAGAGTTATGACAAACCAAGCCACCGCAGGCACCCCGACCTGCGACTGCAAGCTGTGGGACATCCTCGTCGAGTCTGCAAAGGAACGCACCACCATTCGTTACTCCAAACTGGCCAGGCAGGCCGGGCTGGAGCAGTGCCAGGATGAACTGCGCACCCTGCTGCAACGCATCCGCATGTATTGCACCGAAAATCACCTGCCCATTCTCTCCGCCATCGTGATGGATGACGTGGGCAAATACGCCGGCCTCTCCTCCAGCCTGCCGGATGCCCCCTGGGAGCGGGCACGGGTCTTCGATCACGAGTGGACCACCCTGCACTGAGTGCCGCCCCCTGAATCCGGAACGCGCCCATACCAGCAGGCGCGTTCTGGTTTTTGGCCCCCACCGTTTCTTCCCCGGCCCCAGGCCAGGTGTGTGTCCCTGTGAGGCGCCCTGCCCCCTGTCGTCCTATCCGGCCAGGCGTGCAGCATAAGGGCCTCCTGCCCCCGGTCTCCCCCTTTGATACCGCAGCGCATCCCGTCCCAGACCAGCGTGTGCTGGCGCGCGGCTCCCTCCCTTCTCCATTCGGCCTGACTGGTAAAACCAGCCCATCCGGCCATGAGCGTTGCCATGGGGGGGCCACAATGCCAGAATCGGGCCCTTGCACGATTTCAGGGCCGCAGGCCCGCAGACAAAGGATCCCCCATGGCCACCACCCTCTATGGCATCAAGAACTGCGAGCTGTTTTTATTGAATAGACCACAAAAAAGCCCAAGGAATGCTTGGGCTTCGAACCATCGATGTCATCACCAATTAGTAACAAACAGATCTCATTGAGAAGGCATAACTTAACGTTTTGTCAACTGCACCACTAGTTTGTACCGCATGTGATTCAAGCAACTACGCAGGTAGTGCTATCAGGGCACCCTATTTTCAACGTAGCATCAGACTGCTTTTCTATATGATGCTTGCTTAGGGTACTACTCGCACTTGATGCCCATAAGTCTAAAGTCCCAAGTCCATATCTTTGGGTACTCATTCGAGTGAGAAACGTAGTATTGGGTCTTATCATCCAGCTCCCTCACTGCGAAAATCTCTGTCTTTTGGCCTTCCTTAGAACTTTCATTACTCCATGTCGCCATACATTTTTTGCCTTCAGAGAGGGACTTTTGTACAGAACTTCCCTCTTCAGAAATCGCAGCAATAGCATTAGAAGTAAGAAAAACACCACACAGAACACATACAATCCCTGATAACTTCACTGTATGAACACTCCCTTATCGATAGATGGCAATGAAAAGATGCGATCAATCAAGATCACATCTCCTCATATCCGAGGTTGCTAGCACCAATACTGGATCAGTTGCACGAATATGCATTCATCGTAACAGTTGCCGAATTACCATTTGCGGTAACGTCAGTACCTGTAATGACAACAGCATTAGCTCCTAGCTTGATAGCCTCATTTGCAGCATTCTGTCTTGCCAATGCAACGTTCTTATCTACCGTCAAGCTGAAAATCTCAGTTCCTGATACTACATCAATGAGCTTGCAGCTCTCTGCCGCTTTAGCATCAATAACTTTTACTGGCAATGATGCTGATGAACTTGATGAACATGCAGTCATTAATGCTACTGAAAATAGAATTGCAATTTTCTTCATTTCAAAATCCATTCTCTGAATCGTGGTTGATATACACCCAGTTAATGAGGGGGTACTCGGTACAAAATCATGCCCAAGCAACTCAAGGTTGACAAGCAATTCTATGGACACTCGACACGCTGATACCCAGCCGCTTTGCCACTGATGCCTTAGCGATGCCCTGCGATAGAAGATGCAGCACCTCATCCCGCTTCTCCATCGCTGTCGGCTTCCGGCCCTTGTAGACCCCTTTGGCCTTAGCCAAGGCGATTCCTTCCGCCTGACGCTCTAGCATGATTTCCCGCTCGAACGTGGCGATGGCCCCGATCATGGTCAGCATTAGCTTACCTGTCGGAGTGGCCGTGTCGATGCCTAGATTCTGGATCTGTAATGTTACCCCTTTGGCGTGTAACTGGTCTGTGATCTCCAGCAAGTGCCGGGTGTTCCGAGCCAGACGATCCAATTTGGTCACCTTTAGCACGTCTCCAGAACGGGCAAATTCGAGCATTGCTTGTAGTTGCGGCCTATCCGTCTTGCTACCGCTGACCTGCTCATGAAAAACTTTTTCACACTCCGCCAGAGCTATCAGTTGCTGCTCCAGCGATTGCCCCGTGGTCGAGACACGGGCATATCCGATGATTGCCATGATGGCCTCCCAATAGGCTCAAGACCCTGCAAGAAAAACGTGTCAAAACTCGAAAACCAACCCGTGTGACAGGGGTTGCCGGAGGGCTTCCGGTCTGTCACACGGGCATGGTCTATTGAGCGTCCGGTTCCTTCGGCGGGGGCGGCGGTGTCTGCATCGAGTTGACGGCCTCCTTAATGAGGACGCCCAAGGCTGCCAGCAGTGCCGCCTCCAACGCTTTCAGTAACGGGTTTCCTTGCTGCTCATTCATACGCCTGCTCCTTGCTGGATGGCTCCCGACAAGGGGCCAGATGTGATGTATTCCATGGGATTCTCCTATGGTGTTGGTCTCATCTGGCTTATACCGGCGTTTGGTCTGAATGTTGTCTGCTCGTTTTCCTTGTGCTGGTGGGGTTTGGGATTGTTTTTGCCGGGCAATCAACCGGGCAAGATCGTTGCAATCTTCTCGAAATCTCTCCTTTGGGTGGCTGGTAAGCTCCCCCCTCGGTGCAGTAAATAGATAAGAGTCAGAGTAACTAAACGGGTATATATATCGGGCTGGAACAGCTGGAACACCAGACACATACCGCCGAAAAGCCCATGAACACGCTGTCGGATGTGTCTATGAGACTCAAATCGACCAGACACATCACCCCGAAATGTGTCGATTGGCAGTCACTCGCGGCGGGGTCAGACGGTGATAGGCCAGATTGCCGCTATGCCTCTGACTCAACCGCCAGCCAAGCCGCTCTGCAATCGCTTTAAGGTCTCGTCCCGGCTGAGCTGGATATCGCAGATACCCGGCAGGATCACAGGTATAAGCACTCTGGGCAGACTCTCGCGTGATATCAAGATGTCGGCCATCGCCCGGCTCTGCCATTGCTCCCAGCAGCCCTTGCAGGTACTCCTCAACGCTTAGGATGCGTCCCTGAGTCCGGCAGATAGTGACCCACAGCTCTTGCTCCTCATGGCGTATCCTGAGCGGTCTGAGGCCAGTCTGCTGCTCGATGTAGGCATCACGCTGGTGGTCTGCTTGGCGGTTCGCTGGCTCCAGATGATAGGCTTCATCAAACTCCAGCAAGTACGCCTCCTGCCGAATAGGTTTGTCAAAATACTTTCCGTCTGGGTCGAACCACTGCAAATCGACTCGGAAATCTATTCGGTAAGGGTCGCAGCCAAACTGCGGGATCACCTCCATTCGCAAACCCGGTTGCTGCATTTGAAAGTAAGTAACCAGCGGGGCCAAGTATTCCACATAAAATGCAGCCTCATGGCGACTTTGCCTTTCATCGTGTGGTAACTCCAGCCCGGTAAGCTGCTCGATCTCCGCTATTAGCCTCAGGTTTAAGTGAGAGCTAGAGCCATAGGTCAATACAGCCAACGCTTGTAAGGGAGTCCACGTCCCCAATCCATTATCCGGTTCGGGAACCTCCGGCAAGTCGAGCCCCTGCACCTGCCGGATGTTGGAGATTGCCCGCTTGACGTACTGACTGAATCGTCGAGTGCTTCGCTGACTGAATCCAGGAATCTGCGATAGCAATACTCTTGGGTCGATGATTCCCTGTGAAGGGTGTCCGATAAAAATACCTGTCACGTCCAACGTAACTCCCTGCGGCACCTTTACTTCGACTCTTCTGAGCTCAAGTCCTCGAAATCATCGTCAAATTCTGAGTCAGACTCCTTCTGAAAAGACTCGTACTCATCGATCTCGTCCTTCACCCAGTTGGCGTCAATGTAGGGAGCTTCGGCGATTGTCTTTATCAGAGTCATGCCATCTCGGTCACGAACGGTACTGCCCACGAGCTTGGGTTCAAACGCCTGCTCAAGCATGAACTCACCATCAATGTCTTTGAAAACTGCGGCAAGGTCATAGCCGTCATAGCTGAATTGGATCTCTCTCAGTACAGCTTTTAACTGGCCGTTAAATCTCTGGCGTTGATCGGTGCTGTCCAAGTCCTCCGAACTAAGGTTCTGGGAGAGTGTTTTCTCGGACAACTCACGGCTCATCAGCTCATTTTCCAGCTGGCTGATTTGCTCTTCCAAGGCTTGGCAGTTAGCTTTGCACTGTATGAATAATTCTCGGAAATCAGCATCATTGTCGTTATCCAGCATGGATTGAGCTGCTTTTTTTCTCCTCTTGACTTCCAATTCGAGCTCTCTTCGCAGTGTCGCCAGCTCATCCTTGAGAGCCATCATCTTCTCAGTCGTAGTCTTTCGTTGCTCCATAACCACAGCTAGCAGGCTGACAGCCTGTAATAGCTGTGGTTCAACCTTGCTATAGAGCAGATGCGGCATTGAGCAGCCATGTGTATTGTGCTTGGGGCACATAAGATAATATCGTGGGCTTCCCGCTCGGCCCTTGTTGCCATAGCGTAGGGATTCACCGCACTGACAGCGAAGCACCCCGCTAAAAAGGTTGCTATAGGTGCCTTTGCGATAGGAACCACTATGTTTGCTTCGCTTGCCGATTAGGTGCTGCACTTCTTCAAACACGGCAGGGGATACAATCGTTGGGTAATACCCCAAAATTGGCTCACCATCAGGCACCCGCTCACCATTTTCGATGACATGCGGCTGAAATTCGCCGATCACAGCTCGACTCTTAATGACGGCCTGAATCCCTGCCGGACGCCAATCAGCCTCTTTGCCAAACGTCTTGTAGCCCTTCTCCAAAAAAACCTTAGCTATCTGCTCGTAACCGCAGCCTGATTGAGCCATCTCAAACATCTCGCACACAATAGCGGTTCGCTCAGGAATCGGAACTATTCGTTCCCCTTCCCTCGTTAACCATGAAGGCAAGCGGGCGTTCTTCATCACCTTCTTACTCTCTCTCGCAGCCTTACGCCCATTTGACCATGCTGCACGACTCCGAAGGCTCTTCATCTCAGACTCATCATTTGCTCGGGCCATGTATACGATCGAGATAATCAGTTTTGCGAAATCAAAGTTTTTACCATCATCGGTCACGCGAAAAATCTCACCATCGGAGAGTGTGACGATCACGATCCCCGCATTGAGGATTTCAATGAACTGGGACAATGCTTTCAGAATCGTCTGTCGGCTCAACCGATCCATAGACTCCACTAGCAAGTAAGAACCTTTCTCAATTGCCCCTCCCTTCACCGCCTCAATGAAACGCCCTAACGCCCCATCGATCCTGTTGCTGCCACGGAATGCACTCACACCGAAATCTTCAATCGCCTTCTCATCGAGTTGAAGGTTGTGCTCGGTACAATAATCGATGGCCTGCTGGATCTGGCGACGGTAGCTATCCCCTTGGGCCTGCTTGGTGGTGCTGAAACGAATGTAAGAGTAAGCCTTCGGTGGACGGCTCATAACGACTCCTTGGCAATTGGCTCAAACCGAAGACGGATGAGCGGGATGGGTAACTAAGATGAGGTGAGATTATCAGCGATGCGGCTCTTTACACAATACAGATCAAAGGTTATTTTTGCCGAAATCAGCAAGTTCCATAAAACCAGCTACCAGCAGCATGTCAGTCCAAGTCGCTTGCGTTTCCCTGTATGGTGATCGCCTGTATGCTACTGCCCATCGAACGGAACCACGGTGAACCCCATGGAAAACAAGACCGAATGCAAAGTTGTGCTCTACGGCATTTCCCCTAAAAACTGCGACACCATCAAGAAGGCCCGCAAGTGGCTGGAGGAGGCGGGTATCGATTACCGCTTTCACGATCACCGCGCCGACGGTCTGAGCCCGGAGCAGCTCGATCTCTGGCTCGCCAAGCTGGGCTGGGAAGCCCTGCTCAACACCCGTGGCACCACCTTCCGCGCCCTGCCGGAAGCAGAAAAACAGGGGCTCGACACCGCCAAGGCCCGTGACCTGCTGCTGGCCCACCCGGCCATGATCAAGCGCCCGCTGCTGGACCAGGACGGCACCCTGACCCTGGGCTTCAAGGCAGACCTCTATCAATCCCTCTTCTCCCGTTAACTTTTTCTGTTAAGGAACACCGATGTCGGACGTCATCACACTGGCCAAGGATCTGATCAGCCGCCCCTCCGTGACCCCCCTGGATGAAGGGTGCCAGACCCTGATGGCGGAGCGCCTCGCGCGCCTGGGGTTCGTCATCGAACCCATGGTCTTCGAGGACACCACCAACCTCTGGGCACGCCGTAGCAGCGAGGGTCCCCTCTTCTGCTTCGCCGGCCACACCGACGTGGTACCCGCCGGCCCCCTGGAGAAGTGGGACACCCCGCCATTCGAGCCGACCATCAAGGACGGCATGCTCCATGGCCGGGGCGCCGCCGACATGAAGGGGTCTCTGGCCGCCATGGTGGTGGCGACCGAGCGCTTCGTGGCCGAGCACCCGGACCACAAGGGCTCCATCGCGTTTCTCATCACCTCGGATGAAGAGGGGCCCTTCATCAACGGCACGGTGCGCGTCATCGACACCCTGGAGGCACGCAACGAGAAGATCCGCTGGTGCATCGTCGGCGAACCCTCCTCCACCGCCCAGGTCGGGGACGTGGTGAAGAACGGCCGTCGCGGCTCCATCACCGGTGATCTGCTGGTGCGCGGGGTGCAGGGCCACGTCGCCTACCCCCATCTGGCGGACAACCCTATCCACAAGGCGGCCCCGGCGCTGGCGGAGCTCGCCGCCATCGAGTGGGACAAGGGCAACGCCTACTTCCCCCCCACCAGCTTCCAGATCGCCAACATCCAGGGCGGCACCGGCGCCTCCAACGTCATTCCGGGGGAGTTGCAGGTCCAGTTCAACTTCCGCTTCAGCACCGAGCTCACCGATGCGGCTATCCGCGAGCGGGTCGAGGCGCTGCTGACCCGTCACGGCCTGGACTTCGAGCTGAAGTGGACCCTCTCCGGCCAGCCCTTCCTGACGGACACCGGCGCCCTGCTGGAAGCCACCGTCGCCGCCGTGGCGGCAGTGAACGGCCAGCAGCCGGCCCTGCTCACCACGGGGGGCACGTCCGATGGGCGCTTCATCGCTCCCACCGGGGCGGAAGTCATCGAGCTCGGCCCGGTCAACGCCACCATCCACAAGGTGAACGAGTGCGTGAAGGCGGACGATCTGGATCTGCTGGCGGACATGTACCAAGGGGTGCTGGCACGACTGCTGGCATGAGCGGCGCTCCGGACAAGAGAGACCAGACCATGAATCAGGATCAACTGCTTGGGCTGGATGAGAGCCACCTCATCCTGGTGGGGCGCGGCCCCCATCGTCTGACCGCCGCCACCGCGGCGGCCTTCAACGACATGCAGGTGGCTGCCGCCCATGCCGGTTTCAACCTGCAGGCGGCCTCCAGCTGGCGCGGCTTCGAGCGCCAGCTCGCCATCTGGAACGGCAAATGGCGCGGGGAGCGCCCTCTGCTGGATGCGAACAACCAGCCCCTCGATGCCCTGCAACTGGGCGAGACCGAGCGACTGCACGCCATCCTGCACTGGAGTGCCCTGCCCGGCACCAGCCGCCATCACTGGGGCACGGATCTCGACATCTACGATCCGGACTGCCTGCCCGCCGGCACCCGGCTCGCGCTGGAACCCTGGGAGTACGAGGCGGGCGGCTGGTTTGCCGATTTGCGCGAGTGGCTGGACGATCACATGAACGACTTCGGCTTCTTCCTGCCCTATGCAAAAGGGGAGCAACCGGATCAGGGGGTGGCCTACGAGCCCTGGCACCTGAGCTTCGCGCCCGAATCCGACGGGCTGGCCCTGGATCCGGCGGCGCTGGCGCTTTGTCTGGAACGGGCGGATATTGAAGGCAAGGAGTGCATCCTGGCTCATCTCGACGAGATCCTGGCCCGCTATGTCACCCCGGCACACCACGAAAGGAGATTCTGATGAGCTTGTGGTTATGGATAGGCTTGCCGCTGCTGTTTTTGCTCGGCCTGTTTCTCAACGCCATCAAGGACATGAAGCAGCTCGAGAAACAGCTGCCCAAGTACAAGGACAAGATCCGGGAGGTCAAGGACGACGAGGACGACTGACCCTCCTCGCAGGAGCCCCTCGGCGCTCCTGCCCCCTTCCCGACCACGGCATTTTTCCGCCCTCTGCCGCCCCCTGAGCCGGCCCTGAAAGCCCCATCCACTGCCCCCTTTCCCTTCGCTTTCCCGCGCGGTCACTTCGCCTTCGCCCTGCTTGAAAACTGCGCAACAAACGTAAAAAACTGCAAAACAATGCACAATTAAGCCACACAAAGGGGGTCAATCTGCATATAATGTGCCTGTTTTGCAGCCCGCCATAAGGAGTTCGCCATTGGATGCCACCACCGTCAACAGTTTCTTCTTCATCGGTGCCCTGTTGGTGGGCGCCAGTGTCCTGTTGAGCGCGCTCTCCTCCAGAGTCGGCATCCCCATCCTGGTCATCTTCCTCGCCGTCGGCATGCTGGCGGGTGAGGATGGTCCCGGCGGCATCCACTTCGCCGACTACTCGGTCGCCTACCTGGTGGGCAACCTGGCACTGGCCATCATTCTGCTGGACGGCGGCATGCGCACCCGGGTCTCCTCCTTTCGGGTCGCGCTCTGGCCCGCGCTCTCGCTGGCCACGGTCGGGGTGGCCATCACCACCGGCCTCACGGGCCTCGCCGCCGCCTGGCTGTTCGACCTCAACCTGATGCAGGGGATGCTCATCGGTGCCATCGTCGGCTCCACCGATGCGGCGGCGGTCTTCTCCCTGCTCGGCGGGCGCAGCCTCAACGAGCGGGTCAGCGCCACCCTGGAGATAGAGTCGGGCAGCAACGACCCCATGGCGGTCTTTCTCACCGTCACCCTGATCGAGGTGCTGGCCACCGCCCAGCAGGGGCTGGATGCTGGCTTCCTGCTGTTGCAACTCGTCAAGCAGTTCGGGCTGGGCGCTGGCATCGGCCTTGCCGGGGGCTGGCTGCTGTGGAAGCTCATCAACAGTGCCAAGCTCGCCCCCGGTCTCTACCCCCTGCTCACGGTGAGCGGCGGCCTGCTCATCTTCGCCCTCACCACGGCGGTGGGGGGCAGCGGCATCCTGGCCATCTACCTCACCGGCCTGCTGCTCGGCAACCTCTCCCTGCGCAGCCGCAGCACCACCCTCTCCGTGCTGGACGGCCTGACCTGGCTCAGCCAGATCGGCATGTTCCTGGTGCTGGGGCTGCTCGCCTCGCCGCACAAGCTGCTGCCCATCGCCCTGCCGGCGCTGGCCCTGGCCATGTGGATGATCCTGTTTGCCCGTCCGGTGTCGGTCTGGATTGGCCTGCTGCCGTTCAAGAACTTCGCGCCCCGCGAGCGCTGGTTCATCTCCTGGGTGGGGCTGCGCGGCGCCGTGCCCATCATCCTGGCGGTCTTCCCCATGATGGCGGGGCTGCCCAATGCCCAGCTCTACTTCAATGTCGCCTTCTTCGTGGTGCTGGTTTCGCTCATCCTGCAGGGCAGCTCGCTGCCGCTGGCATCAAAGCTGGCGCGAGTGGAGGTGCCCGCCCCGCCCTCTCCCATCAACCGCTCTGGGCTGGAAATCGATCTCGACAGCCAGTGGGAGACCTTCGTCTATCGCCTGAGCGCCGAGAAGTGGTGCATCGGTTCGCCCTTGCGGGAGCTGCGCATGCCCCAGGGCACCCGCATCTGCGCCCTGTTCCGCGGCCAGGAGCTGCTCCATCCCTCGGGCAGTACCTGCCTGCAATCCGATGACATCCTGTGCGTCATCGGCCACGAGCACGACCTGCCCGCCCTCGGTCAGCTCTTCAGCCAGGCGCCGGAGCAGGATCTGGGCCCGCGCTTCTTCGGTGACTTCCTGCTGGAGGCCAACGCCAGGCTGGTGGATCTCGCCCCGCTCTACGGGCTGGATGTGAGCGAGGTGGCGGATCAGAGCCTCGGCGATTTTATTGCCCATCAGTTGGGCGATAATCTGGTGGTCGGTGACCATGTCGCCTGGCAGGGACTGCTCTGGACGGTGGCGGAAATGGAAGAGGGTGAACCCCGCAAGATAGGGGTGCGCTTCCTGGAAGAAGACCCCGTCTAGGCGCCGGCCATCGTAGCCCGCATTTGTGTGAGAAGGGAGTGAACCATGCCTTATCAAACCCTGTTGTCCGGTCTGTATCCTCCCTCGCCCAAGCTGGGCCTCATCGAGGGTTTCTTTGGCAAGGGCTGGAGCTGGGAAGCCCGTGCCCGCTACGCCCAGTGGCTGCCCCGCCACGGCTATGGCTTCTACCTCTACGCCCCCAAGGAAGACGGCTACCTGCGCAAGCACTGGGCCACACCCTGGCCCGCCGACCAGCTTGAAGCCCTGTGCCAGCTCGCCCGCCAGTGCCGGGAGAGCGGTCTGGCCTTCGGGGTGGGCCTGAGCCCCATGGGAGCCCATCACGACTATGCCCGCCAGCGACCCGCCCTGCTGGAGAAGGTGAGGCTCATCGAGGAGGCGCTCAAGCCCGATATCCTGGCGATCCTGTTTGACGACATGAAGGGGGACACCCCGGATCTCGCCCACTGGCAGCTCACCATCGCCCACGACATCGCGGCCCACACCGACGCAGGCCGCCTGCTGTTCTGCCCCAGCTACTACAGCACGGATCCCGTGCTGGAGAAGGTGTTCGGTGCCATGCCCCCCCACTATCTGCAGGATCTGGGTCAGGGGCTCGACAAGCGCATCGATGTCTTCTGGACCGGCCCCAAAGTCTGCTCCACCGAGTATCCGGCTGCCCACCTCAAACAGGCCGCCGACTGGCTCCATCGCAAGCCCTTCCTGTGGGACAACTATCCGGTCAATGACGGCAGCAAGGCGAGCAGCTTCCTGCACCTGCGCGCCTTCGAAAACCGTCCGGCAGAGCTGGCGGATCTCGTGAGCGGCCATGCGGTCAATCCCATGAAGCAGGCGGCCCTCTCGGCCCTGCCGCTCGCCACCCTGCCCATGAGCTACAAGCTCGGCAAGCAGTACGATCCTGACAAGGCGCTGCACGCCTCTCTCAACGCCACCTGCGGGCCGCAGATCTCCGCCATGATCCAGGCCGACCTGCCGCTCTTCCAGGACATCGGTCTGGCCCAGCTCACCCCCGAGCAGGTCATCCACCTCAAGAGCCGCTACCTGCCGTTCCAGGATCAGGCCTGCGTGAACGAGATCCTGCGCTGGCTGGCCGGGGAATACGTGTTCGATCCGGACTGCCTGACCGACTGACCCCATGAGTCCATGAAAAACGGGCCCATGTAAAAGGCCACCTCCCGGGCAGGGAGGTGGCCTTTTTGCATGATCTCTCTTCAGGTGCCCCATGGCGTCACATAGGGCGGCAGATGGAGCGGGTGTTTAGCCGAAGGCCAGCCAGACCCCGACAAACAGCATGAGAGAGCCCGCGATCCGGTTCATCAGAGTGACATTCCCGCTCTTGGCGAGGAAATGGCGCAAGGTGCGGCCACCGCTGGCATAGAGCATCAGGCAGGAGAACTCGATGACCAGGATGAGCGCGACCAGGGCCCCTATCTGGGGTGCCATCGGCTTGGCCGCATTGATGAAGGGGGGCAGCAGGGAGACCATGAAGGCCCACCCCTTAGGGTTGGCGATGGCGGTCACGAACCCCTGCACGGCCAGCCCCATGGAGCTGGTCTGCTGGCCCGCCGAGAGATCCGCCGGGATGGCCATCTTGCCCTTGGCCTGCCACATCTGGATGCCAAGCCAGACCAGGTAGGCGCCACCTACATATTTGAATGCTGAGAACAGGGCCGGGTAGTTGAGCATGACTGCCGCCACCCCGACCACCGACAGCACGGAGACCAGGCCGACGCCGACAAGCTCCCCCCACATCATGGGCAGGGTACGGCGCACCCCCAGACTCATGCCCAGGGTCATCGCCAGGGTCATGCACATACCGGGGGTTACTGAGACAAAAAAGAACGTGGGAATAAAGAGCGCCAAGATGGCGGGATCAATCCAGTCGGACACACTACACCTCCAGGGTAACAAGCAGACGATCTTGCCTATCACACTCTTTTAACACAAGAAAAACCTTTTCATTCAGCAAGAATTCAGCATTAAAAACCCTGTGACAAGGATTGTCGCGTCTGTGTAAGATACCGCCTCACTCCTCTTTCGGGTTAGGATCTTTCATGTCATTGAATAATCTGTCCATTCGTCTTCAAGTGCTTATCCCTCTCCTGCTCGCCAGCCTGTTGATGCTGCTGATGGCCGTGATCAGCAAACAGGAAATCGACGGTGCCATTCAGGACATGAATGAAACCACCGCCAGCGTCACCCGCCACAAGGACGACATTGCGGCCCTGATCCACGCCACCTACCGGCTGCGCACCAACGCCATCTACGGCCTCTACGATGAGGCCCTCTTCGCCCAGTTGCCGGCCCAGCTCTCCGCCGCCGAACAGGAGATTGGCGCCATCCTGACCAGACTGGTTGTCACCGGTGCCGAGCAGGACAACCGTCAGGTCGCGGCCGCCCTGCAGGCCTACCTCGGCCATACCCGCAGCAGCATGCTGCCCCTGCTGACCGCCAAGTACCAAGGCAGTGGCGATCCCGCCGCCTATGAGCAGGCCCGCCTGCACTTTCGCGATCTGGGGGAGGCGCTCATCAAGCAGATCGATGCCATGTCCGTCCACATCAATCAGCTGACCCAGACTGAGATTGCCGAGGAGCAGGCCCACGACCGCGCGACCCTGCTGCGCACCCTGCTGCTGATGGGGGGCACCCTGATCGCGGCCCTGCTGGGTGGCTGGTGGATCTCCGGGCGCATCGTGCAGCCCATCGGCCAGTTGCAGGAGGTGATGCACGCCGTCGCCCTCGGCCGCTTCAACGTGCGTGCCAATGCCGAAGGCAACAACGAGCTGGGCCAGCTCGCCAGGGATATCAACCGGACCCTGAGCCAGCTTGCCAACACCATCCAGACCCTGACCGGCATCAGCGGCAATGTGGCCTCCGCCGCCACCGAGCTTGCCGCTGTGATGACCCAGGCAGAGGTCAACGCCCAGCAGCAGCGGGGTGAGACCGAACAGGTGGCCTCCGCCGTCACCGAGCTGGCCAGCACCGCCGACAACGTCAACCACAACGCCGCCCTGGCCGACGAGCTGGCCCGGGATGCCAACAGTCGGGTCGAGCAGGGGCTGGCCCTGTTTGCCGAAAGCATCGAGGCCAACGGCCGCATGGCGGGCAGTCTGGAGAACGCCGCGACTGTGGTGGCCAGGCTCAAGTCCCAGTCCGAGCAGATCGGCAAGGTGATCGAAGTCATTCAGAGCATTTCGGAGCAGACCAACCTGCTGGCCCTCAACGCCGCCATCGAGGCGGCCCGCGCCGGTGAAAGCGGCCGCGGCTTTGCGGTGGTGGCCGACGAAGTGCGCCTGCTGGCTGCCCGTACCCAGGACTCCACCAAGGAGATCCAGGCCATCATCGAGCAGTTGCAGAGCCAGTCCCTCTCCGCCAACAGCGGCGTGCAGCAGACCCTGGAGATCCTCGGCCACAACCGGCAGCTCTCCGCCGAGGTACAGGCCTTGCTGGGGGGCATCACTGACGCGGTCAACCAGATCAACGGTGCCAACGCCCAGGTGGCGACCGCGGCAGAACAACAATCCTGCGTCACCGCCGACATCAGCCGCAACCTCACCAACATCCACGAGATCGTGAACCAGAACGCTGCCGGCATCAGCCAGAGTGCCGCCGCCAGTCACGAACTGTCACAGCTCGCCGAGCAGCAGCGCAGGCAGCTCGCCCAGTTCCAGCTCTGATACTGCGAGGATCTCTTCGATACCGCGGGGCCCGGCGCTGGCCCCGCACTTGCCCCTCCCCTTCACGCCTCCTGTTTAAAACGGGTTTTTGCCATCAAGGTGTCATTGGGGGCTGGGCTGCATTCGCAAATGTGGGTATGGTAGAGGCACGTCACTCCCCCTCATCGAGAGATCATCATGAGCCTGAAGTTCAAGAAACCCGCTTTTATCACGCTCGGCCTCATCGCCCTGCTCTCCGCACTCTGGCTCGATTTCTATCTGCCGGAACACACCATCGCCACCATCACCGGGGTGGAGGTGAAGCGCACCGACAAGGATGGCCCCATCAGCCAGAAGAACCCGGCTGACGGCCCCACCACCGACGTCTATTACATCTACACCGAGCGCCCCGGCGAGAAGATCCGGGTGTTTCGCAATGAAGACACCGAATGGGGCTGGCCCTTCTACTTCAAGTTCAACGCCGCCGACGTCCAGGCCAAGGCCAAGTCCATGGAGTTCGAAAAACGCCTGGCCATCATCACCTCCTACGGCTGGCGCGTGAACATGTTCTCCATGTTCCCCAACGTCACCAAGATCGCGAGCACCGAGCCCGATGCCTCCACCTGGAGCTTCTTCCGCTGGTTCTGGTTCGGTGTCTGGGCCCTGGTGATGGGCAAGGCGGCCATCGCCACCTGGCGCTACTTCGATCGCCTCGAGGACGAGATATGAGCGAGCCGAGCAAGACCCGCACCAGCTTCTATCGCCGGCTCTACGTGGCTCACCTCATCAGTCAGGGCACGGACACCGTGCCCGCCATCATGGAGGCGACCGGCATGCCGCGCCGCACCGCCCAGGACACCCTCAGCGCCCTGGCGGAGCTCGACATCCAGTGCGCCTTCGAGCAGACCGAGGGGGCTCGCCATCTGCAGGGGCACTACCGCATCAGCGACTGGGGGCCCATCAATCCGGCCTGGATTGCTGCGCAGCTTCCCGTCATCAGGCAGACCCTGGGGTATCCCTGACACCCCGGACCCGGGTCTGCTCCCATAGAGAAGGGGCCAGCCTTGCGGCTGGCCCCTTTCTTGTCTGGCCTGATATCCCGTTGCCCTCCCCCGGGCTCACTCCCCTTCGCCGAAAGACGCTTCCGGCAGCGGCTCCGCCGACTCACCCCGGGTGCAGTCGATGATGGAGCGCTTGGGATTGTTGGGGTCGCGCAGCAACAGGGGGGCCATCCCCTCGTCATGCAGCCTCTCGTCGGAAAATTCGCTGCCATAGGCGTTATGTGTCAGCCTGCGGGCATTGGCGATGGGGGTATCCACGAAGAGGGCATGTACCTCGAAGGTGGAGGCCGGCACCAGGAAACCGACGATGGGCAGGCCGTGCAACTCCTGATGGACCTTGTACCAGGCAAAGCCCTCGCTCACCTTGTCAGGGGTATACATGGCGAGCTGCGGATTGGCCGGGCGCCCGGTCTCGATGTCGAGATGAAGGGTGTCCAGCTCGCAGGTCGCCAGCCCCTGCCACATCTTCTCGAACGGGGTCGCGCAACCCGTCAGTTGCATGCATGTCAGCAGCGCCAACGTCCCTTTCCACATTCCCAACCCCTTATCCGATGTCCAGGATGTCAACCAAATGAGCGCAGTCGCTGCACCAGCAACTCGATGAAACCGACTCTGTCGAGCCCCAGCAGCACCAGGGCATTGGCCGGTTTGCCGGTCAGGTCGTAGCGATCCACCACCGTCATCCCCAGGGTATGGGTTCCGCCGGTTTCGATATCGACCCGGCACTCCACCCCGTGAAACAGGGAGGGCGCCAGCAGCCAGGCGATGGTACAGGGGTCATGGAGCGGCGCGCCAGCAAATCCCCACTTGGGATCCCGATGATAGATCATGAAAAAGTCGAGCAGCTGTGCCACGCACTGCGCCACCGGGTTGGGAATGGCGCGTACCCGCTCGATATCCTCGTCCATCACCTGGGCCTCGTGGGTCACGTCCAGCCCGCACATGGTGATGGGCAGCCCCGACTTGAAGACCATATCGGCCGCTTCGGGATCCACATAAATATTGAATTCCGCCGCGGGGGTCCAGTTGCCCGCACCGGCGGCGCCCCCCATCAGCACAATGCGGGCGATCTTCTGCTTGAGCTCGGGGTAGGCCGCCAGCAAGAGGGCAATGTTGGTGAGCGGCCCGGTCGGCACCAGGGTGACCGGCTCCGGGCTCTCGCGCAGACACCTTGCCATCAATTCAAGGGCGCTCATCGCCCGGGGAGCAAAGGCGGGATCCGGCAGTTCTGGGCCGTCCAGCCCCGATTCGCCGTGGACGTTGTCGGCGATGATGAGCTCACGGGCCAGGGGCTTGGCTGCCCCCGCCGCCACCGGGATGTCGTCGCGGCCGAGCAGGGTCAGGATGCGCAGGGCATTGTTGAGAGTCTTGTCCGGGGTCTGGTTGCCCGCGCTGGTGGTGACCGCCAGCACCTTCAGCTCGGGGCTCGCCAGCGCCAGAATGAGGGCGATGGCATCATCGTGGCCGGGATCGCAATCGAGAATAACGGGCAACGCCATGGACAGACTCCTTACAACATGACAGGGAGCCATACCTTAGCAAGAGATGGCCAGATGAACTCAGGAGGGAGTCACAAAACGCCTCAACCAACGAGATCAAGTACTTGGCGACAGGCCTTGGGAGCGGACATCCAGATTCGCCGCGCCGCAATCGTTCGGGTATGATCCCTCCCCCTTCATCGTCCGGCTGCCCCATGTCCGTCATCGTCGACACCTTCATCGCCCCGCCCTGCGCCGCCACCATCGAGATCCTGTTTGAGGATGCGCATCTGCTGCTCATCAACAAGCCGAGCGGCCTGCTGAGCCTCTCGGGCAAGAACCCGCAGAACCTCGATTCGGTCCATTACCGGCTGGTACAGGATTACCCCGGCTGCACCCTGGTGCACCGCCTCGACTTTGGCACCTCGGGCGTCATGGTGGTGGCCAAAAGCAAGAGCATCAACGCCCTGCTCTGCCACCAGTTCAGCCAGCGCACCGTGAGCAAGGCTTACGAGGCACTGCTCTGCGGCCATCTGGCGGTGGATGAGGGCGTCATCGACGCATCCATCGCCAAGGATCCGGCGCTGTTCCCGCTGATGAGCATCTGCGCCGCCAGCGGCAAACCCGCCCGCTCACGCTATCGGGTGATGGAGCGGCTCACCCTGGAGGGGGCAGGCCAGCCGGTGCCATTGACCCGGGTCAGGCTGGTACCGGAAACCGGGCGCACCCACCAGCTGCGCATCCACAGCCAGTGGCTGGGCCATCCCATCCTGGGATGCGATCTCTATGGCGGCCTGCTCCCGCCCGGCTGCGAACGAGCCCCCAGACTGATGCTGCACGCCAGTGAACTCGGTTTTGTGCACCCGGTGAGCGGCGAAGCGGTACAGATCTGCTGTGAAGCGCCCTTTGCGCAGGCACTGGCGGCCATGACGGTGCAACAGGGGTAACGAAGAAGGGGGAAAGCAGGGTCAGGAAGGCAAAAGGGGCAAACGGCGGATAAAGATAGGGGCCGCGCTTTCGCAACGGCCCCCACCCCCCACTCGGTACTCTTTGTTACAAAGAGGGCTATCAGATCAGCTTGCGGGCGGCGCCCAGCACGATCTTGATGGCATCAGATTCGGTTTTCGCCATGGTTTCGGCGTTCGGGATTTCCTGCTGGGTACGGTTCACGATGACACCGGCCACCATGCCCGCACGCAGGCCCTGGCTGGTACACATGGTCAGCAGGGTCGCGGACTCCATCTCGTAGTTCAGCACGCCCATGGCTTGCCACTCTTTCATGGAACCCTGGAAACGTTGTACCACGCGACCGGATACGGTGTCGTAACGCTCCTGACCCGGGTAGAAGGTGTCAGAAGAAGCAGTGACGCCCACATGCAGCTTGGAGCCCAGCTCCTTGGCTGTATTCACCAGGGCGGTGGTGCAGTCAAAGTCGGCCACTGCCGGGAACTCCATCGGCGCGAAGTGCAGGCTGGCACCGTCGAGGCGCACGGAGCCGGTGGTGACGATCACGTCGCCCACGTTCAGGTGCGGCTGGATGGCGCCGGTGGTGCCGATGCGCAGGAAGGTACGGATACCCAGCTGGGCCAGCTCTTCCACCGCGATGGAGGTGGACGGGCCACCGATACCGGTGGAGCAGATGATCACGGCCTTGCCGTCCATCTCGCCGCGCCAGGTGGTGAATTCACGATGGCTGGCCAGGTGCACCGGGTTGTCCAACAGCTCTGCGATGCGCTTCACGCGCTCGGGGTCACCGGGGACGATCGCCAGGGTGGCGCCTTGCAGATCCGCTTTTTTCAAACCCAAGTGAAATACATCAGACATAGTGGACTCCTGGTTGCGCCCCGCCGCATGGCAGCCGAGTGCAGTTAAGGTGATTCTTTACGGTACTTTCAAGCCGGTGTCCCCTCATCCGGGGAGGCGCCAACTATGGTCGAAAGCGCTTTCCAATTCCTTGATGCGCCTCACACTTCTGCGCTTCAAAGCTGACAAAAATGGCGCGAAACGTTTGCTAAGATGATGAATTTCTTGAAAAACGTTTTTACGCTCCTTTTGCTCTCCCATCCCTTGTCAAGCCTTGAGCGACCGTCCATTTAAAGAGCGCGATCGAGTCCACAAAGTTGCAAACGAGATACCATTGACCCCTTCTCATCCCCTCCGACGCTGTTATGTTGGCGCCCGCATACCACTTAATGGCTAATCATACGGAGTCCATCATGGCGACATTCAAGTTCTACATTCCCGCAATCAACCTGATGGGGGCGGGCTGCCTGCAGGAAGCGGCAGCGGATATCCAAGGACATGGCTATCGCAAGGCGCTCATCGTCACCGACAAGATCCTGGGCCAGATTGGCGTGGTGGGCCGGCTCGCCGCCCTCCTGGCCGAGCACGGCATCGACGCCGTGGTGTTCGACGAGACCAGACCCAATCCCACCGTGGCCAACGTCGAGGCGGGTCTTGCGATGATCCGGGCCCACGGCTGCGACTGCGTCATTTCGCTCGGCGGCGGCTCACCCACGACTGCGCCAAGGGCATCGCCCTGGTGGCCGCCAATGGGGGCAGCATCAAGGATTACGAGGGGGTGGATCGCTCCGCCAAGCCGCAGTTGCCGCTCATCGCCATCAATACCACCGCCGGCACCGCCTCCGAGATGACCCGTTTTTGCATCATTACCGACGAATCCCGTCAGGTGAAAATGGCCATCATCGACAAGCACGTCACGCCGCTGATGTCGGTCAACGACCCGGAACTGATGCTGGCCAAGCCCGCCGGCCTCACCGCCGCCACCGGCATGGATGCCCTGACCCACGCCATCGAGGCCTATGTCTCCACCGCCGCCACCCCGGTCACCGATGCCAGCGCCGTGATGGCCATCGCACTGATTGCCGAACACCTTCGCACCGCCGTGCATCAGGGGGAGGATCTCCATGCCCGTGAGCAGATGGCCTATGCCCAGTTCCTGGCCGGCATGGCCTTCAACAACGCAAGCCTGGGCTATGTGCACGCCATGGCTCACCAGCTCGGGGGCTTCTACGACCTGCCCCACGGGGTGTGCAATGCGGTGCTGCTGCCCCATGTCCAGGCCTACAACGCCCGGGTGTGCGCCGGCCGGCTCAAGGATGTGGCCCGTCATATGGGGGTGGATGTGAGCGCCATGAGCGATGAGCAGGGTGCGGCGGCAGCCATTGACGCCATCCGGCAACTGGCTCGCGACGTCAAGATCCCCGCCGGTCTGGAGCAGCTCGGGGTCAGGGCCGACGACCTCGACGTGCTGGCCAACAATGCGCTCAAGGATGCCTGTGGTCTCACCAACCCCAGGCAGGCGACTCACGCGGAGATCGTCGCCATCTTCCGCGCCGCCATGTAAGGGGGCAAGATCTGCCAGGGCCGCCACGCGGTCCTTTTTATTGGCTGATGGATCAATGGCTTTTTACTTCCGCACGGGGAGTGGGTATGATTTGCCGAGCTAAAAAGACTGTATGGATGATCTGAACCCGATATGCGGATGAAACACCTGATTGCCGCGGCCCTGACCGCCCTCACCCTGTCCGGTTGCAGCCTGGTCTATCGCATCGATATTCCCCAGGGCAACTATGTGGAACAAAAGCAGGTCGACAAGCTGCGCCAGGGCATGACCCGCGAACAGGTCGAGTTCGTGCTGGGTTCTCCCATGTTGCGCGACAGCTTTGACCCCAACACCTGGTACTACCTCTATGAGTTCCAGCCCGGTCGGGGCGACAAGGAGCGCAAGGAGCTGACCCTCAACTTCGTGGGTGACAGACTGGCCACCGTGACCGGTGATTTCCCTCTCCCTGCCGCCTTCACCACACCGCTCTAGATGACATTACAAAACCGGCTTCTGCCGGTTTTGTTCTCTCTGGCCCCGGCGATGTCGCCGGGCCACACTCTGGATGCCTCATTGCCCCGAGGAGATCATCATGAGTCGATTCCTGATTGCCGGCGCCACCGGTCTGATTGGCAAAGCCTTGCTGCGCGAGCTGGGGACGGAGCACGACCTCCTCCTGCTCTGCCGCAAACCGGGCGACCCCGCTCCGGGACGCACCTGGCTGCCCACCTCGTTCGACGCGCTGGACAGATTGACGCTGCCCTCCCCTGTGGATATTGCCTTCTGCTGCCTTGGCACCACCCGCAAGGATGCCGGCTCGGCCGAGGCATTTCGCCGGGTCGATCTCGACTATGTGCTGGCCTTTGCCGCGCTCGCCCGTCGCCACGGCTGCCGCCGCCTGCTGGTGGTCTCCAGTCTGGGCGCCAACCCGGGTTCCCCTGCCCTCTATCCCCGCACCAAGGGCGAGATGGAGCAGGCCCTGCTGGCCCAGGAGTGGCAGCGGCTCGTCATCCTGCGCCCGGCCATGCTGCTCGGCCATCGAGAACCTGCGCGCCGTTCGGAGCAGATCATCCAGGCCATCTATCCGCTGGTAAAGCCCCTGCTGCGCGGGTCGCTGCGTCGCTGGCGTGCCATCGAGGCCAGTCAGGTGGCGCACGCCATGGCGCGCCTTGCCATCCAGGAGAGCGGGATAGAGACGGTGGAAAACGAGCGCCTGCTCACCCTGTGATGCCCCGTGCCGGGCGAGACGATCACAAAGGGGCGCCACGGCGCCCCTTGTCACAACCCATCACCCGTCAGGTGCCGGCATCGTCTCGCTTGCGGTGCACATCGGGCCGCCCGCCGGTGACCACATCGGCACGCCCCTCTTCCTTGGCTTTTTCCGCCCGCTTCTTGCGCATCTCCTTGGGGTCGGCGATGAGAGGGCGGTAGATCTCGATGCGATCCCCCTCCTGCACCGACTCTGTGCCCTTCACCGGACGGCTGTAGATACCGAACTTGTTGACCGACAGGTCGATCTCCGGGTGCTTTTGCAGGATGCCGGACTGTTCGATGGCCGCCAGCACGCTGGTCTCGGGCGCGACCCGGATGCACAGCACCGTCTGCCGCTCGGGCAGGGCATAGGCCACTTCGATATTGAGGAGCTCAGACACCGTAAACCACCTTGGCACGATTGGAGAAGGCGAGCACCATGGAGCTCACCAGCTCGCGGAAGATCTGGCCAAATGCCAGCTCAATGAGCTTGGAGGTGAACTCGAAGTCGAGATCGAACTCCACCTTGCAGGCATCCACGTCCAGGGGTGTGAAGGTCCACCATCCCGCCAGCTTGCTGAAAGGCCCCTCCACCAGCTCCATCTTGATGGTGCGATTGGCATCGAGCTGGTTGCGCGTGGTAAAGGTCTTGGCGATACCCGCCTTGGCCACATCGACCGAGGCCATCATGTAGTCTTCACCCGACTCGTGAACACGGCTGCCGACACAGCCGGGCAGGAACTCAGGATAGGCATCAACATCATTGACCAGCCGGAACATCTGTTCCGCGCTGAACATCACCAGGGCACTGCGAGTAATACGGGGCATGGGTTTTCCTCATCCAATCGGCCCGATTTTATCACCTTGTCAGCCAAAATCACCGCCGAAACTGTTCGCGGGTCACCAAGCAGGGCAATCGCACACTTTCCGGCCAGTGTGGTCCGCTCTCACCCCGCCCTTCCCTCAAAATCGTCATCGAACTGCTCACAAAGCCGCCACTCGGAGCGCTGTGCGTTTTACAGCCGCCGCCACCCACGTATAATGCGCCTTCCTAAACATTGCCTAAGGCCCCCGTCATGAGCAAAAAGAACAGTAAAAACAAAGCCGGGTCCAGCACCATTGCACTCAACAGAACCGCCCGTCACGAGTACTTCATCGAAGAGCGCGTGGAAGCCGGCCTGTCCCTGCAAGGGTGGGAAGTGAAGTCCCTGCGGGCGGGCAAGGCCAACATCAGCGAAGCCTATGTCATCTTCATGCAGGGGGAAGCCTTCCTGTTCGGCTCCAGCTTCCTGCCGCTGAACGCCGCCTCCAGCCACGTGGTATGCGATCCGACCCGCACCCGCAAATTGCTGCTCAGTCGCCGTGAACTCGACAAGCTCGAGAGCCTGACCGCTCGTCAGGGCTACACCATAGTGCCGCTGGCCCTCTACTGGAAAGCGTGCTGGGTCAAGGTCGAGATCGGCCTGGTGAAAGGCAAGAAAGAGCACGACAAGCGGGAAGACACCAAGGCACGGGAATGGGACCGTGAGAAGGCCCGCATCATGAAGAACAAGCACCGCGGTTGATTGTGCGCCGCCGGCCCCCATGCGGCGACCAATAAACCAGCAATCGACCGGCCAAGGCCGGTCGATTGCCATCAACGCCTTGCCATGACAGGATTTTTGCGTACAATCCCTTTTGACAACTTGGGGCTGATTCTGGATTCGACAAGATTCACGAAACCCAAGGTGCATGCCGAGGTGCGGTAGGCCTCGTTAACAAACCGCAAAAAAATAGTCGCAAACGACGAAAACTACGCACTCGCAGCTTAATAACCTGCGCTGAGCCCTTCTCCCCTAGCTTGCCTGTGTCCTAGGGAAATGGAAGGTCATCCTTCACAGGATCGTGTGGAAGTCCTGCTCGGGGCGGAAGCATTAAAACCAATCGAGCTAGTCAATGCGTGGCGTGTCTCTCCGCAGCGTGTTGGCGAATGTAAAGAGTGACTAAGCATGTAGTACCGAGGATGTAGTAATTTTGGACGGGGGTTCAAATCCCCCCAGCTCCACCAATTTAACTAGGACACCGACAGGACAAACCCAGAAAAAACAGCCACTTAGCAAAAACATAGCGACAGTGACTGGACCAAAACTGGAATCGAAATGATCCACTGGTGATCCAAGAGCAAGAAAGCCTGCAGAAATGCAGGCTTTTTTCTTTTCTGCCATCCAGGCATAGAAAAGCCCGCACAGTGGCGGGCCAATCCGAATCCTTCCGCGTCACGCTGACGCGGTGGCTTCATCGCGTAGTTTTTCCAGAATGCGCGCGATCTTGCTCTCCTCCTCAGGCGCCAGGTCCAGCGTCTCAACAAACTCTTCCAGTTCGCTTAGTAGTGATTCCATCCGATCTCCCCCTTGCTCTCCCAGTCTCTCGACTGTGAAACACTGTATACCCATACAGTACACTCCTTGAATTTATCATTTTCGGACTGATTTGGGTATTAAAAATGGGGCCGTAGCCCCATCAGTATCATTCAGCCAGGTCAGGCATCATGCTCTGGATCCTGTCAACAAGCGCCCTGCGATCCTGAGGACAGAGGTCGATAACCTCCAATTCCCCCAGCAGGGCATTCAACTCAACCTGCAGTTGGGCGGCGCTCATGCGGCACCCCCAACTTCCAGCGCGGTGATGATGACGCCAACCGCTTCAGCCCCCGCCTCGTTGTAGCGGAAAGTCTCCACCTGCTTGGTCGAGCTGCGGGATTTGTCCAAGAAGAACTTCCCGTATCGCTCGGTTTTCAGGTTGTGCTCGTTGGCGATGCGGCCCACCTTGTTGGCGCTGATACCAAACCGCTTACCCACCTCTCCGGCGGTGTAGTAACGCTCTGTCAGCACCGGAAGAGGAAGGATGTTGTCACCAACCACCGTGTTGACGGCCGTCGCCATCGCAGTTTGCCTTGCCTCCTGGCTCAGGTTGGGCATGACCGAGAGCGCCACCGTAATGGCATCTGCGGTCATCTTGATCGCCCGTGCCTGACGGTATTCCGGCAAGTAGGACTTGGCAGCCTTCCTGACGGATTGGCGATCGGCCTTACCGGTGGTCCAGTACTGCCACAGCACTTCGTCGCACTCTTCCTGATAGGCCACCACCTTCTCGCGGATCTCGGGGGAGACCTTGCCCGGCTGAACCGAGTAGAGCCAGGCCGGCAGCTTGCGGAGTGGAAGGCAAGTCATTGTCTGATTGCCACCGGCTGAAGGTATCACGATTTCCTTGATACCTTTGCTGAACTTGGTTGTCAGCTTCGCATGCTGGCCCTGCCAAGCCAGCCCCATCCCCTCAACCACCGGCTTCATTGGAACATAGGGTTCGCCTTGGTGATCGACCAGATAGAGGTTGTCGCCACGGAACGGCACGACCATGGACTGATTCGCGGCCCTGCCAATAACTTTGGTTTGCTGATACTGTTGTTGTATAGTCATACCGTAATCCTTACTTGGTCGTGGGGTTTACATTCCTCGGCCAAGACGGCGGCTACCGTCTTGGCCGAATTCTTTCTGGCATCAAGCCAACTTACCTTCATTTTTCAGCGCCTCCTTCAATCGCTGCACGATCTCGGCATTCATCGAACGGCCATTCTCCTTTGCCAGCTCCTTAACTCTCTCCCGAAAGCCGGGTGGCAGCCGCACCATAAACTTGTCCCAATCCCTCACTCTGCATCTCCTCTATGGATGATGGCCCTGTGCCACCATCGTGAGATTATGTCAGCTATCTAGCATTGTCAATACAAAAGATGGCTCTGTGCCACCATTGATGTATGTCACCGTGCCTGTATGCTTCTCTTATATGTTTAAGCAAACGTAAGTAGATGATGAGTAAGAAAAGTACCGTTCCAACCAGCCGGGAATCAGACAAGTTTGTACTCAGGCTGCCTGACGGCATGAGGGACACTATTTCTGAGTTGGCAAAGGCAAGTGGCAGATCCATGAACGCCGAGTTGGTTCATCGCATCCAGCGAACCATCGACGAAGATACCGCGCTTGCTGAAAGTGGTGTGAAAATCATTGAAGGAATGAAGATCATTGAAGGTCTCAACCTCGATCGCCCCGCACTCACACTGCCACCCGGCACTGTCCTCACGCCTCACGAGATCGACAAGGATGATCCTCGTTATACCCCTTACGTTCGGCGCGAGGAAATACAGGAAGTGCTGGACTACATTAGACAGGAAATGAAAAACAAGAAAAGCTGATGTGATCGCAGTCACTGACGCACAGCCTCAAACGAGGCAACATTTGATTTATGCAGATAGAAAAGGAGAATCTTGATGCGTGTAGCATTCATCGCTGCGCTGGTGCTTTTGTCTGGTTCAGTATCAGCAGACTGCATTGGAACTGATAATTTTAAGACCTGCTATGACGATAGCGGGAATACATATACCGTTCAGAAATTTGGCAACTCTACTTACGTCAACGGGCAGAACCCCAGCACGGGATCAAGTTGGAATCAGCAGAGTCAGCGAATTGGCAATAGTACCTATACCACCGGCCAGGATGCTGATGGTAATTCTTGGAATAGCACCTCTACAAGAGTCGGCAACTCAACCATCACAAATGGGATAGATAGTGATGGCAATGCTTTCAGTCAGACCTGTAACGAATATGGCTGCTACTAGCTATTCACCAAACTGATATCAATACATTCAATGCAAATCCAACCAGAGCAATAAAAAAACTGAATGCCATAAAATCATCCAGATCGCTCCGGCTGGATTTGCTAAAACACCAACACCCGGCAGCAAAGGGGATCAGGGCCAGCGTAAAGCTGAAACTGAACGCTTTCAGCGCCACCACCATCATTATCAGTGCAAACAGAATCCACATGGTCAGGGCCCTCTGCGATAAAGGCCCCAGATTACCCCTATCACAGAGGCTCAGCTAGGGCCGCTATTACCCCTTACTCCCAGTTCGACTTGTTCTTGTTGACTGCCTGATACACAAGGTCATTACGGCGGGCCAGCATCTCATCGATGCGCCGGCGCTTCTCTTCTGCGGTCAGTGTGCGGTCGCGCTGGATCAGCTCGATCTTGTTGCGCACCACCCGGACCTGCTGCTGAGTGCGGCTCAGGCTGCGACGCGACTTCAAGATCCCGCCCTGCTCCTCCAGTAGCTCGTTCGCCTTGTCGGTCAGCCCTTCACTGCGGTACTGGTCAACTGTGCGCTTGAGCTGGTTCACCTCGTTAAGCATCCGGTAGAACTCCTCCATGTGCTGCGTGGACTTTGCAGGGCCAGTGCCGCGATACACGGCTTTCACCAGCGGGATCTCGTCAGCACGCCAGCTGGCAGACTCGCCCGGGCGAGATGCCCTGATCAGGCCGTCAGCCGTGGCCATCACATAGCTGCCGATCGTGCCCGTGTAGCCGATCAGCAGGTGCTCCAGCTTTTTGGGTGACATACCCAGGGTTTCGCCAAGCTCACGCATCATCAGACTGGTCTGCTCGTTGTAGCGAGCCTCCGCCTGCACTGCGAGGTCCTGCGCGTTCTCGATGGGGATGCCACGGAAGGCATCGTAGTTGAAGTAGGATTCCACCAACGGCTTGACGATCTGCGGCGTGGGGTTGAGCGCGAACGTTTCACCGACCGCCCTGGCTATCGCCTTGCCGAGTTGCGCGCCAGTGTCCTTCCCGCCCATGGCGCGCACCATGCGCTCCGGGATGGTGCCGAACAACACCCCAATCTCGAACGGCTTGGGGATGCGGAACTCCTCATCCCCAATCCAGAAGTGCCAGTTCGCATCCTTGTCCCAGTCCGGCAGCTTCTCATAGCGCTCGTCATCCCAGTTGAGGGCCAGCAGCGCCAGGCTTGCTGCCGTGATCATGCCGGCACGCTTGGCGATCTCGCGCGGGTTGTCGCGCAGCTCACGGCTCAGCTTGCCGAGACCCTGGACCCTGGCATTGAAGAACGGCAGCAGTTGGGTCATGACCTGCATGGTGCGTGAGGCACCCAGCATGGAGAAATCCATCAGGTCCTTCGACTCGAACGCCGCCTGGGCGTGGCTCTTGCCAGCCTTGATGGCTGCGGCATAGACCGCCTCGCGGTTGGCATTCTCGAAAGCCTCGCCATAGCGGTTGTACTTCTCCCACACATTGGCAACCACGCCCTTTGCCTGAGCGGCGTTGCGGATAATGCTCTTTTCGTAGCGGGCGATTTGCTCCGGGGTCATCCCCTTGCGTCGCAGCGACTTACGCACGGTATCGGCCATCGCCTCTGGGTCATTGCCATTCACGTAGCCGCCCAGGAAGGAGGCTCCGCTGAACATCACATCAATGGTACTGCCGTCCATCGCCAGGGTCTTTTTCACCCCCTTGATGGAGTCGATCACCGGCCTGAAGCCGTCTTTGCTGATCGCCCAGCTGGAGAGTGAGTCGCGCAGGAAGTTGCGCAGCATGAATTCGGGAGATGCAGTGACCCCAGCAGTAAGCAGGCGCTTGGCCTTGGCCGCCACATTGACCATGGCGCTGAACGGCTTGCGGTCGAAGAAGGTCATAGCGCGATAGAGGTCCGGATCCTCAACCCGGATCATGTAGTCCTCCCCCTCCAGCTTGACCATGATCCTGTCTTTGCCATTGGCAAGGGCCTGGTAATCCATCTTGTTTGGCTTCGGAATGACCTCGATGATGCCGGTATCCGCCAGGTTCCAAACCGTCTTCTGGGCCGCCATGTTCTTCATGGACGCGTCGATCAGCTTGGAGGTGGAGGTGAAGATGTTCTCGAGCAGGTCGTTGGTGTTGGCCTCCCCGCCCTTGAGCTTCTTGATGCCGGAGTTCTGGTTGGCAATGCCCTTCGTCTTGAAGGGGGCGATCACGTCGCCGTCATCTGATTCACGGAAGAACGGGATGTACCATTCGCTTTCAAACTCGGCCCGCGCCTCTTTGGTGAAGAGCCCAGCTTCTTGTGCCAGGTCCAGGGTTGCGGCATTGAGGCGGTTCCAGCGGGCTTTGGCATCAAGGAATTTGGCCTCCTTGCCCTTGCCTTGCCCCTTGAGCGCCGCAATGTCATTGGCATCGAGCAGGTTCTCTCTGCCCTGCGCCATCAGCAGTTCCGCCCGGTGACCAGCCATCCAGCCAAGCCAGTTGTGCAGATCAGCTCCCAGGTCGGCAAAGATGCCCAGCAGCGCGTCTTTCTCGCCGGTACCCGCCTTGCGCTGGATCACCCCGTCATTCCACTCCGGCAGACCATAGAGCATGGTCGCCTGCATGGTGGAGGCGGCCCCCGTCGCCATCCGTGCCGCCACATAACCGGAGTCTGCGGCATCAGTAATGCCGGCAGCCTCCTCGGCGTATTTGATGGGGGCCAGCGCGTCGAGCACCTCGGTGTTGGCTTTCTTGATGACGCGATCGATCCATGAGCTGACCACACCTCGGTCAACTTGACGGAGCTTGTTCAGGCTGGCCTTGGTCTTGTCGATGATGTCGGGCTTGGGGCCCAGGTTGAGCTTTTGCAGCGCTTCGTCGGCCGCAGAATTGGTTTGACTGAACTTCAGACCATCAGGTGGGAAAGGTCCATCGTCTCGAGCGCTTTCTTGTTCGCTTCGTGACGGCGCCGCATGTCCTGCCGCAGCGACTCGATCTCTGATTTTGTCAGCATCCTTGGCAAGATCTCCTCTGGAGAGTATATTTGAGTCATAAACCCGTTCTGGTGAACCACGCTTGGGCAATTGGAGCCCTTGGGTCGTACCGAGCGGGTTTTGTTTTTCTTTGGCATACCTCAGCAATCCCTCTTCTACCCAGCCCATCAGCACGCGATGGCTATTGTCCTTCCCATAGATGCTGGCAATGCGGTTGATATCAATACGCCCCGCCTTGGCATTCAAATGGACTGCAGTAATAATCGGGCGGCCTGACACATCACGGGCATCGATCAAGATAGTCTTCGCGCCCTGCTCAGTTTTGGAATCGAACACTGCGATCGGATCATGCAGCAGCTCAGGCAATTGTTCAATCACTGGCATGGGTACATCATGTTTGACCCCGTTTGTGGCTTTACGAACAATGTCCCGGGTAATCCGTAGCGGCAGGTCGGGCGCACCAACGGCTTGAAGCACGAGTGGTGTGCGTCCCATCTCGATAACCAGCTCCCCGCTTTTTGGTGACGTCATCACCTTGCTTAGTTGCCGGCGATATTCCTCTGCCTCTCCAGGATATGGTTTGAATGTATCCTCACCAAGTTTCTCCTCTTGGCTAAATTTCTTGCCGCCAGAGCCTCCGTCTTCCTGTCCAGTTCGCCGCAACTGCTTACCCAGTCCTTCGATAAGGGATCGCGTCTCCGCAGCGGTGATGCCATCCGGCACGAAGCCAACGGCGCGCAGCGCCCGGGTGACCCAGGCCACGACCCGATCCCAGCCACGGCCCCAGGCCCCCTGTTCCAGTTCGGCGAGGTGAGCCACCACCTCTTCGGCCTTGGTGCCGATGTCCTCGTCGGCGTAATGGGTGTTTACCCAATCCCACACCGGCTTCATGCTGGGGTCCTTCTGGGACTGGATGAGGCGGCTCATCAGCTTGGTGTATTCCCCGTCGCCCAGCACGTTGGCAAGGCCATAGTGGGCCAGCACTTCATGGCGCAGGATCTCGCGCATTCGCTTGGGGTTGGCGATGGTGTCGGCGGCCACATGCAGGGTGCCGCTGTCATCATCAAAGGCGGCGCGGCGGATCAGGCCATCTTGTGCCGCCAGCCCCAGCGCCTTCTCCAGCTCTGCCTGGGTGGCGTGGATCTGCACATCAATGCCACTGGCGCCCCGGTACTGCTTGAACCACTCCTTTGTTACCAGCTCCGCCTCTTTGCGGGTCAGGTGTTTAGCAGGTCGCATCCCTTGTGACATGGCTTGCTTGGAGAAGCGGATCCGACCATCGATGGCGTTGGAGATGATCTTGCCCGGGTTGGAGCGCGCACCCACGATGGCCACCAAGCCGTCATGGCCGGCGGCCTTCAGGCGCTGATCCTGCTCCTTCAGGGTCTTGATGAAGTTGGGTGCGTCGATCTTGCCCATGGATTGCAGGTAGCGGGCCAGCTCGGCATTCATGCTCTTGCGCAGACTGGCCAGCAGATTGGGCTGCCCGTTGCTCTGGGCGCTGGCGTAGTCGGCGATCATGCCTTTGGCCTTGCCCCATGCGTAGTTGAACGACTCTTTCCCGATCACCTCCTTCGGGCGCAGCTTCTTCAGCTCTCCGCGCAGAGCCGTGATGCGGTCTGACTGGTCTTTGTGGTGGGCGGCTTGGCGGCGGTTCTCGGCGTCCTGGGCGGCGCTGCTCTGGGCCTTGCGACCAGAACGGCCGGTGATCGCCCAGCTCGGGTTTTTGATGCCGTCGCGCATCAGCTTGCTGGCGTTGATGGCCTCCTCATTGGCCCAGGCTTGCACTTCGTCCTCGGCTGCCGCTCTCTGCTCGGCTGTAACCAGCAGCCCTGCGTCATTCAAATCATTGAGGATCCGGCCTACACCAGTGCTTATTCCGCTGGCAAAGTTCACACCATGGCCGCGATGAGTTGCCTGGTTGTAGAGGCGCTGCTGCTCCTCGTCGATGGTTGGGATGCGAATCTTTACCCCGCTAACCTCTACGACTGCAGAGGTTAGTTTTCCTGCGCCTTTTGCTTGGCCTTCCCCAGCAGATCCAGAAACGCCTGTGTTCTTTCCGTGGTCATTCCGTGGTCCCGAGACCCCAAAAAAATCTTGGCTGGGTCGTAATGCTGACTGCTCTCGCTCTTTTCTGGTGCGGTACTCTCTTTCTTGGGCATTGATTGCCTCCTCTGCGCTAATAGGGTCTGATGGCTTTCCGGTTAGCAGATCTGGCTGACCGGCATGCTTGGCCGCATGATTGAGCATATCAAGAATGGCTCCAATCGTCTCAGTCATGCGCTTGGCACTCCTGCTGGCGTCGGCCAGCATTTCAGCCATAGCGCCACCCGCCCGGCTTATACCACCGCTAACCATGTCGCCTTGATTAACAATCTCAGATATTGCCTGGTGATTGCGCCTTGCGTCGCTCATCACCGTAACGCCTTCTGCCAAGATGTTTGACAGATCGGCAGCATGCTCAGGCATTGCACTTCTCAGCTCTGCCATTTTACCGGCGTTGTTCATTAGCGCCCCAATCAGGTTTTTACCAACCTGATCGCTATCCCCAGTGGCAGCCTTTAGTAATGATGCGTTGTCATACCCATACGCAAAGATTGCCGCAGATACCCTGCGTCGATAGGCATCATTCCAGCGACCTCGATCATCCTTATACTGGTTGAGTGTGTTTTCACCGATCGCCCTGGCAAATGCGTTAAGGAATGGCTCGTTGCTCATGGCTAGCAAGTCTCCACCCTCTGGAATGTTGAGCATGCCCATTAGCTTGTCATCAAGTTTTCCAGCATCGACATTGGCGTCCTCGCTGGCTGAATTTGCCATCTTTGCGTCAGTGTTTGAGTCAACCACAAAGTCACGGCGCTCAGCCTCGCTCATTTCGGTAAGGCGCTCGCGCACCAGTACCGGCTGACTCATTGCGGCCACCTCGTCAGGACTAATACCAAAGTCCTCTGCATGCTCCATAAGCCACTCGCGATATGCGTCAGCGCTGCCCTGGCGATAAGCCTGCTGCAAGCCTATTGTGCGGCCGTTGCCACTTTCCACAATGCCGTCACGCACGATTGGTGCGCCACGATCTGTTTCTGGGCTGGCTCCTAGCCGCCGCCCCTCTGGGTTGTTGGCAATCTGCCGCACCTGCACCTGGTATGTGCTCTTGCTGCGGTCTCTCGGCTGCAGCTCCTGCGGATAATGCCTGTTTACGGTCCCGTCAAACTCATGCGATGCGACCAGATCTCCAGACTCCATCAGGCGATATTGCACTTCCACTGGCTTGCCCTTTGGTGTGTGCAGGGTGGCGCGAGTGCCAGCCTTGAGCTCAGGTCCTTTCACCGCATCAACCGGCTTTTCAATGGTGATGATCTTGGTGCGCACGCTGGTTGGGTTGAGCGAATCCTTAAATGCCCCCTCCGGCATCATCTCCTCGCTGGCGCCAAGGTCGTCAAGCCACTCGCGGAACGCTTTGTTTTTCTTGTTGCTGCGCTGGCCAGCCATGCTGGATACGATGGCAGCCAACCGCCCGCCTGGTTTGAGGTGGCCAAAGGCATGGCGCACATGGTCAATATCCATGTCATTGGAGAATGGCGGGTTCATGACCACAGCGTCATAGCGCTGGGATGGCGTTGTCTCCATAAAGTCATTACCGACCAGAGAGAACCCCTTTTCCTGCAGGATGTCGCGCAGGTCGCTAGCCACCTCCACGGCCTCCACCGTTGCCCCTGCATCCCGGGCGGCCTCTGCCAGCATGCCGTGACCGGCAGATGGCTCGAGTACCACCATGCCAGGCTCAATACCAAGGCGATCCACCAGGTCGGCTGCGTACTCTTCCGGAGTGGGGAAGAAGTCGATAAAGGCGTTGCGGTTGTTCAGCAACCGACGCTTCAATGCGTTGGTTTTTTCTGTCACCGGATCCCGCTGCGGTGCCGTCTCATTCAGCCCGCGCTGCAGCCTGACCAGCTCACGCAATGCCGCGCGCAGTTCGGTGTGATTGGTAATGCCCATGCGCTCCAGGCGACCATACCCGGCGATCTGATCCTTGATGGTGCTGGTGCTGTAGTCATCACTACCAGTGACATACGCCTTGAGCTTGGCAATCAGCTCCGGATCGCTCAGGGTTGTGGTCTTGTTATCCCTGTTTGCCGCAGCCTTAACCAGACTCATTACCTTGGCGCCAGCCTGCTTAAAGCCGCTCGAGCCCTGCATCTTTATGGCCACCTCACGAAGCCGATCGGTGTGGTAATCCATGCCGGGCATGGATACCCCCTCCACCATCTGCTCAGGGGTTGCCTTGTCGCTCCAGGAATAACGGCTGCTGTCATCGCGATTGATCACTCCATCGCTCACAAGCGCATCAATCTTGGTGGCTGGCAGCGACCACAGCCCACGATTGAGCGCCGACTGCAACTCTTCAAGTTGCGCGCCGTTGGCAAGGTTGCGCAGGTAGGTGATCTCCCCGTTCTCGATGCCGGTGGCGATAGCCTCAAGCAAGCCAGCAAAACGCAGGTCTCGCTCGGCGTTGGTTCTAGCGTTGGCCGCCATGCTTGCGCGGCGTGCGGTATTCTCCTTGCGAGCGGCATTAAACACCGCCTCCGCTTTGGCTCTCGCTGACGCAGCGCGATTGCGCAGAGCCTCCACCTGCTTGGACTTGCCAGCCGGCTGAGCCTCGCTATCAGTAGACTGATCAGGTGCAACCTCTGGGCTAGCCCCGCCAACCTCACCACCCAGCCAGGCACGGAACTCGGTCGCTTTCTCTTCGCTCTTGAACTGGAAGCCTGGCACGGCACCCTTGCCGCGGAATGACGAATACCAGCCGCCAAGTGTCTTGGCGTGAGCATTGATGCGATTGTAAGCATCTCGCTCAACCCGATCCCCCATCTGCACAACAAACAGATCATCGCCAGTCTTGGTGTGCTTGGTCTTGATGATGTCGCTGGAAGTGGCAGAGGGGGCAGTCTCATTTCCCTTGGCACTGCGCTCCTGCTCCCTGCGATCTAGGTTGCGAGCAGCAACCATATCCTCATAGCGGACACGCTGCTCCTGTGTCAGCTTGTCAATCCCTCGCCGCTCTATGAACGCCTTAAAGTCATCCAAGGTTTGCGGGTCGGTTAGAGATCGCTTGAGCTCTTCCCGGCGCCGCTGCATCTCGGCAACGTCGGACAACTGCTTGTCACGAAACAGCTGATACCGCTCAGGGGTGAGGCCATCCAGCGCCTTGGCTACTCGCTCTTCGATACTCTGTCTGGCGCCGCCGATGGCATAGGTCTCGCTGATGGTATTGCCATCACCATTGGCAGCCCAGCGCAGATCACCGATCAGCTGGTTGTATGCGGCCTCGACCACGACGGCCTTTTTGTCATTTTTGTAGCGGGCAGCATTGAAGCGGCTCATCTGATCAAGCAAATCCTGCTTGGTTTTCTTTTCCAGCTCAGCCCGCAGGGAGGGGGCGTTATCCAGAGCGGAACGGCTCATCGCTTGAAATTCAGAAAACTCCATCTCGCCAGAGAACAGGCGACGCTTCGCGGCGTGGTAATCCGTTGCGCTCTTGGCGCCGCGCCAGTCGTTGGCTGGCTCGATCTGCTGCGACTTGGCTCCCGACCCCGCGGTATCGCGGTCGCGGCGCATCTTCATGTAAACGCCAAGGCGCAAGCGTTCCTCACCAACCTGGCGAGCACCTTCATTGGATACAGCAGCCCCAGTGCGGCGGCCGCCATTGCCGTTGAACTCGCCAGAGCCTGATTTTTGCAAATCGCCAACCTCGCCACCAAGTCGCTGGTACTCTGCTTCAAGCTCGGGAGTTGACATCTTTCCGTAGCGGCGATCCATTTCACTAAACAGCTCTGCGTCTGCCTGTGCGAACCGCTCATCCCTGGTGGGCACAGGCTCGCCTTTGGATACTGCCTTGCGGTATGCCTCCTCGGCACGCTCAATGGCGGCCTCCTTGGTGTTGGCAGTAAACCAGCCTGCGCCTACTGCAGAACGATACTTCCAGTGCCCGCCATGCTCTTTTAGCAGGTCGCGATCTCGCAGCTCTTCCTCGCCAATACGGCCAGAAACAGCAGCCCCGGCATCTGTGGCCGGGGCTGTCAGTGTTGGGTCATTTTGCTGCTGTCCGTCAGGTACAGGTGCAGGCGCAGCGAGATCTGCCCGATCTCCGGATCCAGCTCGGTCGGTGAGTCCGGCAACGGCTGGTCCAGCGCCTGCTGCAGCCGGTTCGCCTGCGCCAGGCTGATCACCTGATCGCTCACTGCTGATTGCAGGTATCGGGGTAACTGGCTCATTGCTCACCTCTACTTGGGGTTGGTTGCCGGGGATCACCTCGCGGTATCCGGTATCGATAGCTGGTACTAATTGGCTGGCCTCGCCCGCTGTGGCAGACGGTGCCGGAACTGTGTCAGCGCTTACGTTTTTGGCTGGCTGATCAGATGGTTGACGCATGTCAGCGACATTGATGTCGTCTACTTGGGACGGGGTTGCTTGCGCGCCGCGCGGGGCCATGCTTGCTACGGCGCTTTTGTCGATAACTACATGCTCTGTCTGGCCGCGCGGGTCGGTGCCGGTGACCACACCATATCCCTGACTCACCAACTCGTTGATGTAGCTTTCAGAAAGGCGGGTAATATCCCCCTGCTTGTGCAACACCTTGGTGCCAGGCTTAATCTTGACATCGTACAGGGTGGGCGTGCCGCCCATCATATCGGCGTAGGCTTGCGCTTGGTGCGCGTCCTGCTCGCTGGTGCCATAGAAGCCACCATAGACACGGCCCTTTTTGCCCTGCTTCTGACCACTTGCGCGGACAATCTGAATATCCTGCTCGCTCATGCCTGGATTGCCGGAACCATGAACGATCACCATGCCATTTTGCGCGATCTCAGTCTTTCCGTCTTGGCGATCCTGCTGGGCCGAATTGCTTGACGGTTGCTTGACTGCGCCCTGCTGCGCTTGGGCCTGTTGCACCTCACCGATAGCCGCTACCCCAAAGCCACCTCCATTGAGCGGCACCGGCATCTCCTGGCCCTTGCGGCTGGCCATGGCCGCCTCTTTCTCGGTTGCGAACGGCTTGCCTTTGCGGGTAATTCGGAGTGTCTGGAGCGGGCCAAATACCGAATCGGTGGCAATGCCTGCCTGCTCGATGGACTGCGCCACCGGGCTGCGCGGATCGCGGGTGGACTGCTCGCCCATGCTGGTATCGACCTGATCCCGTGACAGCTTGGGCGGGGTATAGGCGCTATTGCGCGGGTCCGCGCCCGGCGTGCCCCCGGCAAAGAGGGTCTCTGACTGACCGATCTTCAGGGGCTGGTTGTTCAGCTCGCGCTCACGGCGGGCCAGATCGGCGGCCCGTTGCTGCTCGGCGCGCAAGTCATTGCCATAGACCACATTGCGGTGCGGCAACTCGTTACCCACCTCGCTGGCCTCACCCTCAATCACCGCGCCCGGCAGCTCGCCAGCGGGCTTGGTGGAAGATGCCTCTGGCGGCAACACATCCCCCTCCTGCCCACTCTGCCAGCGAGTACGCTCTGCGCCGCGGAACTGGGGGCCGGTGCCAGCCTGCTTGTCGTCAAAGTGGCCTTCCTTGGTCATCCCCCGAGCAGCATTGGCGTCACCGGCAAAGATCACATCCTTGAGCGGCAGGGCTGGGCGCTGGTTCTCCATGGCTACCTGCTGGGCGCTCTTGTTGCCTGCGAACGGGTCAAGCCCAAGCTCACCAGCCTGAGCTCGCTCATAAAGACTCTTGCCCTGATCGCCAGCCTGCATCTGGGAAGCAACCAGCTCCTGCACTGACTGGCCAAACTCACCAGCCAGGGCGCGCTGCACCTCGCTATCGGCAGCCATGCCCTTGAACCGCGCTGCGGTATCGTCGCGGCGCAGGTAGGCCGGCACATCACGCAGCTCGTCAAACTGGCTGGCGCTGGGGCCGAGCGGATTCAGCTCCCCCTCGGCCTGCGAGGCGGAGGGCGCCTGCTCGCCGTCTTCCAGTGGAACAGAAGCAAAGTTCGGATCCACTGCCGGACCAGCAGCGCCCTCCGTCACCGGCGCGGAAGGCTCTGCAACCGGATCGGTCCCAACGCCATCTTCCTGGCTGGCATGCTTACCGCCTCGCGCCCTACCGACAGCACCTACCGCACCACCTGTCCCCATCCCTATCAAGCCGCCCTCGATCGCGCTCGACATGACCCCCTTCATCGGGTCGATATCAGCGGCGGCCACCTCGTTGAGGGATTCGTTGACGGCGTATTGCTGCACCCCCTCCTCCAGGGTTTCGCTGATACCCTCACCTGCCGCCCCCTTGGCAGCACCTTTCAGCACTCCACCGGTGGCCGCCTTGCCAGCCAGCATCTTGAACAGCATGGCGTCGCCCATCATGGAGCCCATGGCGGCAGCTCCCCACACCTTGGCGTCGCTCATAGTGGCTCGGCTGGCCAAGTTGGCCGTTTCCTCACGGGCCAGCCCCAGCTTTTCCTCATCAGAGAGATGGGCGGTCTGTTGATCCTGGTCGATGCGAGTAAACGACTGGCGGAAGGTATCGCTGCCCGCCAGCTCGTCAAAGCTCATTCCCAGCACAGTGTCGCGGGTGTTCACCCCGGCACTGCCCACCGATCCGGTCGTCCCGGTGGTCACAGCGGCGCCGGTGGCAATTTTGGATACTGCCTTGGCGGCGACCGCTTCGGCTACCTCCTGGGTCGCGCCACGCTTGACCATGGATGCAGTGACAGCCCGGCCGATAGAGGCTTTGGCGGCCACCCCAGTCACCCCGCCAGCGGCGAGTGTCGG
The DNA here is from genome assembly GCF_027707725.1 of Aeromonas sp. QDB25. NCBI lineage: Bacteria > Pseudomonadati > Pseudomonadota > Gammaproteobacteria > Aeromonadales > Aeromonadaceae > Aeromonas > Aeromonas sp. QDB25. The sequence goes on from NZ_JAPCIZ010000022.1 coordinate 37,849, forward strand.
TAGCAAAGAGCCAACGCCCTGCGCCATTTTCATCGCCCAGACATCGATATCCCCTGCGCCATCCCCCAGGGTCAACCGGCCTTCTGGCGTTTCATCGACCAGTCGGCGCCCCAGTGCCTCCTTGGCGTCAGCACTCATCCCATCATTCAGAGACTCTGCCCCAGATGCGGCCAGATCGCCTGCACCTGCGACCACATCCAGCAACGGGCTCAGCTTATTGGCCATATTGGCACGAGCCTGTTCCAGGTAGTCGCCCCCCTGCTTCCCGGCATTCTCTTTGCCGAAGTTGCTTGCCTGCCGTGCCAGCTCACCAATGCCGCCCACGAGATCCAGTGCGCCAGCGCCCACCCCACGGGCGACATCGCCCAGGCCGACATCAAGATCACGTTTGGCTACAGGCTCGGCTGGTTGGGGTGTTGCAGCCGCTGCGGCAGACAGGCTGCTATCGAGCGAGCTCCAGAAGGGGTCATTACGAGTGTCAGATTGTCGCGGTTGTGGCAGGGCGTCACGCAGTCCAGGTTTGTCCATGGTGTCCTCGGATTTCGAGCAAAAGAAAAGCCCCGAGCGGCGAACCGTTCGGGGCTTTTGAGATGGGGCGATCAGCATGCAGACTGATCGACGATGGAGAGATGCTAACGCTGGGGTGGGTGAAAGGCAACTAGCGGCGTGCCTGAGCCAGGCCCATCGCCTGATAGGCGTTGGCCTCGGTGTCTCGCAGTCGATTAGCTGTGACCACCGCCTGCTCAGCCTGCCTCTGCTTGGCTGCCTGCTGGCGCCAAAGCTCAAAGGCCGTATTCATCTTGGCCGGGGAATCCAGCAGACTGCTCAGTTTGCCATGTTGGTTGGCCTCCTTCACGAACTGCAGGCGCTCGGGATCGCCGCCAGTCCACTCTTTGATAGGGGTACCCGCCTCCTTATCCTCAGCTTTGGAAGTCATGCCGAAGGTGTCGGCCAACGCCGCCTTGCTCTGCTCCAGCTGGGCGTCCAGCGCATCCAGTTGTAAGTCTTTATCCTCTGCGTTGCTGGAAGAGATGCGCGCCCTGTTCTGGCCGTGCTGCTTCTCCAGCTCGGTGACCGCCTTCTTGTAACCCACCTGGTCAGGCCCAGCCGTCAGACCGAGAGAGGTGCGCAACTGATCTGCATTGCCAATCATGTGCTTGGCCAGTGCCGCCCGCTGGTAGGCAGGCTTCAAGAAGTCGTTGATGGGGATGACCTTGGGTTGATCGTCAGGTGCCGAGGTGCGGTTGTTGGTGACCGGACGCACGGCCTTGCTGCCGTCGTCATAGGTGACTTCCACTCCCAATACCACGCCACGCCCGTCCGGGGTGATCATGATGTTGTTCAACTGCTTGCCGGTGATGGTCTTGCCGCTTTCCGGATCGATGTCGCCCACGCCTTTGCTGACCTCATCCTGATAGAGGGTGCCGGCCGCCTTGATGAAGTCAGGGTTATTGACGGCAGCGTGCCCCTCGGGCGTAGTTGGATCCAGTTTTCCTTCCTGCGCCTGGCGCACCAGGTTGCCCGCATAGGTGACAAAAGTCTTGCCAGCCTCGGCGTAGTCCTGCTGCAGATAGCGCTCCGGATTGAATGAGCCTGCGCGCGGGTCGCGCACCACGCTCCAGAATTGCTGGCCCGGGTCTTTGCCTTCGGTCACAGCCTGCCAGCCAGACTGGATAATCGGCAGGTTCTCCTGCTGGAAAAGCTGCTTGTCCCGCAGTGTCTTTTGCCACTCATACTCCTGCTGCTGCCGAGCTTCCTGTGCCGCCGCTCGCCGCTCAGCAGCACCGGCTCGCGCCTCTGACGCCTTCATCTGCCGCTCGGTGAGGGCGAACTGCCTGTCATACTTGGCATCAGCCAGCTTATCGCGCCCCTCGCGGTACGCCAGCTCGCTCTGGTAGCGCTCATCTGCCACTTTCTGCCGCTCCTGCTCGTTCTGCCACATGGCATCTCGCAGGCCCATGGCCTTATCCATCCGCTCATCTTCTTTCTGGCCACGTTGATAACGGTCCATGGTGTTGAAGCCAGCCAGAAAACCTTCCGCCAATCCCGATACGCTCATCCCCACTCTCCTCAAAATAAGCTGCTTGCCAGAAAGCCCACACCCGCGCCCACTGCCGCCCCGACCGGGCCACCGACCGAAAAGCCGACTGCCGCCCCGGTGCCGATTGCGCTCATGGTGCCCTGCTTCTTCTGCGCCTTGAGTTGCTTGTTCCCCATCTCTATTTCGTTTTCACGGTTAGCCGCATCACGCAGGCCAGCCATACCCTGCTGGCGCGTTTGGGCGCCAATATCCAGAATCCCGTACCCCATCAGACCTTACCCCCTGTCTTGATTGCTTCACGCAGTCCAGCATCAGCCCCCGTCAGGATCCCCATCTGACGAGCTTGCTCCTGCTCACGCAGCCCGTTCTCGGTCCCCGCCGTCATCAGGGCCATGCGCAGACCCTGGCTGTTGTCGCCGGCGTTGCTGTCAGTGTTGACCCCCATGCGTGCATTGCGATTGGCCGTGGCCTGCTGAGCAGAGCGCAAGGCGTTGGTGTTGTTCTCGCCCACCCGGCCCAGTTGCTCCCGCAGTAGCTGGCCGTTCGTGGCCAACTCCATCAGTTCCTGCTGCTTGGGGTAGAAGCGCGTCTTCCAGTCCTGGTACTGCTCTCGGGTGATTTTGGCGTAAGTGTCTGCGGCGTAACCCATGGTTACCTACCTCCCAAATACGTTTTTGCGTTGGGGTTATAGACGCGGTTATCAGCGAGCGTCTTGGTGCTATCGAGATGTGATGCAACATCACTGTTGCTGGTAACCGCCGGCGCTTTCAGGCTGGCCAGCCCATACGAGGTGGCGGCTCCTGCCAGAGTCCCCACCAAGCCAGCTGTCGCCTGCTGGCTTTGATAAGAGCTCTGTGCGTCACTGGTTGCCTTGCGCAAGCTGGTTGTGGCCACATCGCCAATACCAGCCATAGATTCAGCCTTCTGCCCCGCGCCAATGCTCACCACATCCTTGAGCCCAGCAACATACTTGTCCTGCTGGCTGGATTGGGCCCGGTTGGCGGTGTCCGTCTGGCTCAATGCCTGGTCAGTTGCCAGGCCTTCCATTGCCTCCTGGTACCGGCCACTGGTCGGGTCTGCCCCACTGGCCGCCATGGAGTCAGCCAGCCCGGCGCGCGCCTCACCAAAGGATTGAGCAGTGCCAAGCGCTGCCGTGCCTGCCAGTTTGTCGAACTCCCCCTCGCTGTTGAGGTCATCCACCTTCTCGATGAAGATGTCCTCGTATTTCTGCAGGTCGTTCTTGTAGAGATCCCACTGTTCCATCGCTACACCGGCCGCAGCCTTCTGAGCCTCGGTCTCCTTGATTTCGTTCGAACCGCCCTTCCCCATCACCTACCCCTCACAGGTTGATCTGAAACACATAGAACCCGTCAGCATCATCCGACTGACGGACCCATCCCATTCTTGGTGCGACCTTGAGCCACCCCTTGCGCACCGAGTGGAAGCGCAACCAGCGTGCCCCTATCAGGCGCGCCAGGCGCTTCACTTCCGGCAAGTGCCGCTCAGGCGCCCTGCCATCTCCCCACCCCACCCAGACCAGGACACCGATCACGCCATCTTCTGCCTGTGGCTTGAGCACAAACCCGTCATCGCCACGCACAAACAAAAACGCCATCCGGTTTCGGATGGCGTCTTGCAGTTCGACAGATAGGCCAGGGTTACCTGTGTCCGTTGAAATACGGGTGATAGGGTTTCGAACCATGCTCATCATGCCAAACACACGATCGATAAACAGGAGCTCGAAGCATAGGCGTAATCTTTATTATCTCGGTCATAGCTGATCGTGTACGCTTGGTTGGCTGCCAGCAAAAACTCAAAATTCTTGTTCATTGTCGATCCCTGGCCGATACCGTAATCTCTCGCGGTCAAGGACCCCCTTTCTACGCCATTGATGTAAACTCGCGCTGTCGTAGTTGATGACCCACTTGAAACGGTCAGCATAAAAGTACATTTTCTGGCAAATGGCATCGCAGGTAACTGTACTGGGGAGGCTGGATTCAAGGCATACGTCCTGACAATGTCACCCACAATTTTCTGTGCATAGACAGTCCCCTTCACTTCACAATCCTGCTCAATCGTGCAGTTGTTCATGGTCATGTTCTTCACATAACCACCTTCTGCACGAAGACGATTGGTATAGATGCTGCCGTCCGCATAGATCATCGTGTACCAGCCGAATCCCCAGCCGCCATAAGGGCCACCCTTACCAAATCCAGCTGCACCGTGAGCCATAAAGGCGTTGCCCATATCGATCTGGCCACCGTTAATCAACGGGGTTGTGATGCTCGCCCCGGCCTTGATGTAGTCGGCGGTGATCTTCTCTGACTGGATGATCTGGATGGTGGCCTTTCGGATGATGGCCTCGGCAATCACGGCCTGCCCGTTGTCGATGGCAAACAGCGGCGCCATGGGCGTTGAGCTATTCGGGTTGAATACGAACACCTGAGAGGCAGAGATAGCCACCTGACTCGTGCCGTCAGAGTTTGCAATCAACCCTATCCCGGCAGTGATCTGGCCCGCGCTGGCTTTCGCTGTCCACATGGCCTGGGCACCATTTTGCAAGTCGGCAATAGCTTGGCTCTGGAGTTGAACGGCGGCGGCATTGGCTGCAATCCTCGGGTCGTCAGTGGCAACCCAAGCAGTACCACTGTAACGATACGGCCTGTTGTTGTTGGCTGTGTCAAACCACAGATCACCGGTGCCCATCGCTGACCCTGGGGCAGTGGCTTGGAAGAACGTTTTATTCTTGCTACCTGCAACAGCAGACACCGTATCAATCTGGCTGCCGAGGGCTTGCATCGCATCGGCACGGGCGACTGACTCTGCCGTGATCTGGCCTTGGAGTTGCTGATCTCCCTGCTGATAGTTTGCCGTTACCTGCTGGATCTGCTGTGCCATGGCCGAATCTGCATCAGCCCGCGCCTTCACTTCGTCATTGATGGCAGCAGTATTTCTCGCAACACCCTGTGCGGCTTGATCAGCGCTTGCCTGAGCTGCGGCGGCGGCTTGAGCTGCATCGATCGCGACCTTGTCTGTTACTGCAACCCAGGCTGACCCACTCCACCGCTTCGGAGTGTTGATGCCGCTGGTCGTATCAATCCAGAGATTCTGAGCAAGCCGATCTGCTACTGCTGGAGCTGCTGACTGAATGAGCACCTTGCCCTTTCCATTGGCTATCCCCGCAGCAGCCGCTGCATCCTCTTTTGCCTGGTTTGCACTACTCTGGGCTCCTGCCGCAGCGGTGCCCGCCGATTCTGCTGTGGCCTTCACCTGACTCAATTGCTCAGAAAGGGACTGGTTTGCTTCAGCACTAACACGGGACACTTCATCGATGCTGGCCGCCAGGGCCTGCTCCGCCCCCTTGAACTCTGTATCCAAGGTGGACAACTGTTCAGCCAGCGCGCTATCAGCATCGCTCCGCGCCCGCACTTCAGCTGCAACAGCAGCATTCGTCGCGGCGTCCGCCGCTTTGAACTCGCTATCAACAACACTGATCCGCTGTGACAGCGCCTCATCAGCCGTCGCCCTAACCAACTGCTCATTGGTGATCTGCGCCCTGATCTCCCCATTCTCAGCATCAAACTCAGCGGTCAGTTGCTCAACAGTCCTGGCTTGCGCCTCCTGTTGATTCGCCAGCGTGCTCTGCTGTTGGAGAATGACGCCGCGAGCCTTTCGGTTCTCTCGGTCACGTTCATCCCCGGCCAAGGCACCTTCAACCTGACTGACGGCACCGACAACGATCTCCGACTCCATCTTGTCCTGGCGTTGGCTGAGCGAGGCCTCATTGCTCACCACGGCCTGCTGCAGCTCAGTGATGCTGGCTGAGTTCTCTCCGACCGTCACATCAAGGGTGCTGATCCGCTCCCCCAGCGCTCGGTCGGCATCTGCCATGGCTTTGCTCGATTCAGCGAGAGATGCAGACAGCGCCGTATCGGCGGCCTTGAACGCAGCATCTACAGTGCTGATCTGCTGGGCAAGCGCCTCATCTTTTGTTGCCCGAGCCAGCTCCTCGGCCGCAATCCTTGCGTTGGACACCTCAAGCTCGCCGCCAAAATGGGCTTCCACCTCGCTTACCCGTTTCGATATCGACTCATCGGCGGTGACCCTGGCTGATTCCTCCTGGGTGATGTTTGCGACAAGTTCGGCAGTAGCATCTGAAAGTGCGGCAGCCAGTTGATTCTGGCGAAGAGACAGCGCTTCGTTTGCCGATGCGTTCGATTGTTCAAGCGCGCTGATAACGGCGTTGGTATCCGCATTGGCAGCCTTGAACTCGGCATCAACAACACTGATCCGCTGTGACAGCGCCTCATCAGCCGTCGCCCTAACCAACTGCTCATTGGTGATCTGCGCCCTGATCTCCCCATTCTCAGCATCAAACTCAGCGGTCAGTTGCTCAACAGTCCTGGCTTGCGCCTCCTGTTGATTCGCCAGCGTGCTCTGCTGTTGGAGAATGACGCCGCGAGCCTTTCGGTTCTCTCGGTCACGTTCATCCCCGGCCAAGGCACCTTCAACCTGACTGACGGCACCGACAACGATCTCCGACTCCATCTTGTCCTGGCGTTGGCTCAGCGACTCCTCATTGCTCACCACGACCCGCTGCAGCTCAGTGATGCTGGCCGAGTTCTCTCCGACCGTCACATCGATGGTGCTGATCCGCTCCCCCAGCGCTCGGTCGGCATCTGCCATGGCTTTGCTCGATTCAGCGAGAGATGCAGACAGCGCCGTATCGGCGGCCTTGAACGCCGCATCGACAGTGCTGATCTGCTGGGCAAGCGCCTCGTCTTTTGTTGCCCGAGCCAGCTCCTCGGCCGCAACCCTCGCTTTCGCATCCTCTAGGTCGCTGCTGAACTGCGCCTCGACCTCAGACACCCGCCTCGAGATGGCCTCATCTGCGGTGACCCTGGCCTCCGACTCACTGGCGATATCTGCACTTAGCGTGTTATCAGCCTCGGTCATCTCGACGCGCATCTGATCCTGTCTCAGTGCAAGCGCAGCGTCAGCGTCGCTCGATACCTTCTCCAGTGCCTTGATGGTGGCGGTCGTCTCATCAAGGGCTGTGTCTGTAGAGGCACTCAGGTTGTCGATGCGCTGGGCCAGCGCGCCACTAGTGTCAGCAAGCACTACCTCCACGCCGCTAATCCGTGCCTGAGTATTGGCATCCCTCCCTTCAAATTTGACGTTCATGTCGGTGATACGCTTGGCTTGAGCGGACTGCTCATCCACGATCACTTGCTGCTGGGTGCGAATGGAGCCAAATGCACTGCGATTTCCCCTATCTCGCTCATCACCAGCCAGCGCTGCATCAATGGCAGCTTGGCCGACATCCAAGGCACCATCCGCCTTATCCTTTGCCAGTTCAATCTCGACCTGAATTTCATCAAACCGCCCAGCAGTGATCCCGCCCTCCGACTCGATAACCTCCTCCAGCGCTAGGATCTTGCCCTCCGCCTCGCTGGCCCTCACCTCCAGTCCGCTGACTCGCTGGGCGGCAACGCCATCGGCGTCAGCTGTCACGCGCGCCAGCTCGGTGATCTTGGCGTTCAGCTCTTCATCACTGCTGCTGATAGTGGCCTGCAGGCCATCGATGCGTTGTGCGGCCACCCCGTTGGCATCTGCCGTCACACGAGCCAACTCAGTGATCTTGGCGTCCAGTTCTTCGCTGCTACTGCTGACGGTCGCCTGCAAGCCGTCGATTTGCTGGGCCTGGGTGGATAGAGCATCGGCATGCACCGTCAGCTTGCTTTCTGCGTTGGCCAGCCTCTGGCCATGCTCATCCACCTCTTGCTGGGTGGCCTTCTGGGTCAACTCCCCTTTTGTTGCGTTTAGCTCCTGCCCAATCTGGGTGACCCGCTGTTGTTCGTCAGTGAACTCCCCCTTAGTGACCGTTTGACTCAGACTGGCATCCAGACCATTAATGCGCTGCTCCGCTTCAGTGAGACGCGAGCCCTGGCTATCCACGGTTACATTGTCGGCCTTGCTGTCAATCTGGCCGGCGACGGCATCAAGCCCCAGATGGACTTCAGTGATAGAAGTCCGCATCTCCTCGCGCACGGCATTGACCGCATCCATGGTCATGCTGCCGTTTTCTGGGTCGATGACAAACACGGCATCCCGGAACGAGTCAAAGTCGCCTTTGTACTTGTCCAGCTTGGCATTTAGGCGGTCCTGCACCAAACCGAGCTCAATGCTCGACATCCCAAGCTGCTGCTGGGCATCATCCAGCAGCTCTTGCGCTACCTTCTGGCGCTCATCCAACCCGGCCAGCTCCTGTTCGATGCCGGGGATCTTGCCCTCGATGGCGGCAATCTTAGGGCGGATCACCTCGATTTCATCAATCTTGGGGAGAATGACCTCGATTTCATCCACCTTGTGGAGAATGAGATCGATCTCATTGACCTTGGGGCGCATGACCTCGATTTCATCAACTTTAGGCTTGAGGATCGCAATGTCGAGCTGGAGTTGGGGGACTTGCTCTATTGGCCCAAGCAGCGTCTGGGCCAGGTGGCTCTCCTCTATCTTCCCCTGCAGTTCGTCGAGAATGTCCTGCACATCCCGGCTGGTTTCAGCCTCGACTCCCTGCATACCCTGGAAGGGGCCCTTGTCATCCTTGCCGTTGACAAAGCGCACCCAGTAGTAAAATTTGGCGCCCTTGCCAATGGCGTCAGAGAAGAGATTGGCCGAAGAGGTCCCCACCAGGCTGGCCTCGGCTTGGTTGTCACTCTCAGCTCGCCATATCTCGGCGTGAGCATGCCCCCGGTACTGCGGCGGATCCCACTCAACAAGGACCGTGTGAAATGCGCCATTGGCGATCACATTGACCGGAGCGTGGGGGAACTCCATCTGGCCCGGAGGGAAAAGGTCTGGGTTCTTGCCGGGGACATAAACGCCGCCAGCACCAGGGCGCAGCGTAGACAACCCCAATGCCGCCAGCTCCCGGAACGTGACGGCCTTATCAAGGCGATCGCCACGCTGCCCAGTGAGCAGCTCTACGTTCTCGGCTGTTGCGGCCTGATCACGGCCGGCGCGATATGCGGGTTTCTTGGCCATCAGTTCACCATCTCCGCCATGCTGCTCGCGAGGGTGATGCGGCTCACCACCGAGGTGCCAAAGACCTCTATCTGCCAGAACCGGCCCCGCACTGGCGGCAACCTGAACGCCCCGGGCACCAGGTTGCCAGGGGACAACTCCATCACCTGCTCCCCGTCAACGAACAACTTGATCCCGACCAGGCCAACATCCTGAGCCAACACCCGGCAGCAGCTGAAAGACGAACCCTCTGGCTCCATAAATGGCTTGGACCGCCAGACGAACTGACCATTGCTGGCGCTCCCGCCGCGCCAAATCTGCAAGCTGCGCCCCTTGGCAATGTAGAGGGAATCGCTCTCCATATCGGATACAGCCGTATCCCACCGGTTCGTCAGCTCACGCAAGTCGCCACTTTTCGGGTCAAAGATGAATGCGTGGGTGTCGGTCATGGCCACATATTTTCCCTCGTGGTGCCATGCCCGCATGGTCTCGGGCTTCATGGCGCGCCACTGCTTGCTGGTGATGACCTGCTCGGTCACCACCTGCCCACCGTTGGCGCCGATGCCGACCAGCCCGTCCGGGGAGGCATAGAGCACCACCCCATCCATGGCAACCATAGAGCGACCACTGACACAGGACTGCGGCAGTTGGCTGAGCTTCTGGGTGGTCACCGATGCCGGGCTCACACCCTGGGCAAGATAGGGGTACCCTTTGGTCCCAATCACCAAGGTGGTGTCGATGGCAGCGATCGCCACAATGTCGTGCTCAGTGGTCAGCCGGTACTTCTCCGGCCAGGCGTAGGGAAGGTAAGGCTCGCACAGGTAGAGGGAGTTGCCAGCAAACCCCGCACACATGCCATTCGCCATTTGACACAAGCCGCGCATGCCATCCGGCGGCATGGTGTAGTCGTAGGTCTCCAGCACAGCGCCCAGCTCCCCATCCTCCCGGATATCGACAAACGATGCTTGGGCAATGGGCAGCTCGGCGACCAACAGGTAATCGGCAAGGCCGCCACCTGACACCGACCGATATATCCGGCGCTTGGTGATGTTACTGTTCTGGGTTGTCGGTGGGCTCAGCATCAAGGTGACGGATGACCCTGGGATCCCGATATTCACCTTTCCGCTGACAGGGCCCGGGGGCCCCTCCTCACCCATCGCAGTAACGAAGGTATCCACGTAGAAGCGGGTTTCGTCATCTGTCAGGTCATCATCCACACCACCAACAGGTGGGGTGATGGTGCCAACCCCGACCGGAACACCTGGGGCTGGAATACCTAGTCGATACCATGCCGTCGGCCTGTTGCTGCCGCCTGTGGCTATCTGGGCATGGGTCACCTTGGGATACTCACCATCCGTGTAGTAAACCCGGCCATACGGGTCCTGAGCTATCGGGGAGCGGATGGCCTCCACCACCTTGTTCCAGGCGAACCAGTGCTGGCCATAGTGAAAAAGGGTGGTAGGCACGATGGGCAATTCCACACCAGCACTGGCGTCATCCTCCAGAGGCGAGATGACGCCATGGTCAAAATGGCAGTCGCGAGCAATCACCGCGACCTCATCAGACAAAAGATGGGGCTCCACGCGCGGCATAGTCCCTCGCATGGTGACGATATCGAGTATGGGCATGGGGATCTCAGAGAGGCAGAAACGAAAAAGCCCCGCTCGAGAGAGCAGGGCCATGATGGGTAAATCCTAACGCCGGGAGCGCCAGGAGGCAAGGCTCACATACTGGCGGGATCTGATGCCCAGACATACTGGGGAGTTTCGACAACCACGGTCACCGGCGCCAGGGCGGCGGCCAGGGCGGCGTCGGTGGTGCGCACGTTGGCGTGATAGCCCGGCACTGGCTCGCGCACCGCTATCTCCACCCCATCGACAACCTGCACCTCGCCAGTGGCGCGGGTGACCATACCCGGCGGCAGCAACTGCAGTGAGGCGGTGGGGTGATAGAGGGTGCCTGTCTCGCTGTCTTTGATAAAGCCAGCAGCGATCAGCGCTTTGGTCATGGCGGCCTTATCGGACGCTTTGAGGTTGAGGTCGATAAAGTCGGTCATGCTGCGGTCCTCAACTGGTCATTGCTGATGGGGTGCTTGCTCCACATCCTGATGTTTCGGATATGTCCATACGATGGCAGATTGAACAGGTTGCTGTTCATCAGCACGATACGATTATTGAGCGATGACCCAACACCAGACGCAGTAACGGACGAACCTGCTACGCCATCCATCATCACGTTCATGGTAAAATTGTTCATCCGCATTGCCGCTCTGCCTGACAATTTTCCGGCGACACCTGCAACGAAGCGGGGCCCCATCACGCACTGCAACAGGCCGCCGTCATTCAGCGAAATGTGCTGACGGTCCGCACCTCCTGAGTTATCAAAGTCAACCAGCAGTGAGAATCCTGCGCCAGCAACGCGACCAAGCAGGTCAAACTCAAAGGCGGCGGCGTACAGCCCACCAATAAACCGGTTTCCTGCGGCAGGTATCCACGCCTGATCTGCAGCCCGAGTTACCGCCGCGCCAGCTGTCGGGATGTAGGAGCTGGCGAATGGCAGTACTTCCAGCTGGGCTCCGTAGACAAAAAACGATACTGGGGCAGACTCCGCTTGAATAACAAACGCAGCGTTTGTACCAGCAGAGCGGGTCTGAGTTATCGAATAACGCTTCCACTCTGTGGTTAATGTGACTCGTAATCCGGTGGTTGAGTTGTGAATGCCGATGCGGATGTTCTCCCCACCAACGGCACCACGCAACCACACCGATGATGTGTAAACGGAACCATCAACTAGAGAGGATGAGAGTGGCGGGTTAGTACCCTGATATGGGTTTACTGTATCAATTCTAGTTGCGTCGTTTGCTCCGAACGGCCCAGGCTGATTATCTATCTTGGTGGCCCCAGCTCCATAAGGAGTAAACACATTGGAGTTTGTGACTATATTTGTACTCTGCCCCTCAATCAGCAGCCCCTCTTTCTCAAAGCGCGGCTCATTCGCGGCAGCTGTTTTAAGCTGGCCGTCCTTGCCGATATAGGTCGCAGTGCTGTTGCGGCTGAAATTCACCATCCTCGCCACCACATCCGACCCGACCAGCACGTCACGGCCATAACCGGTGATAAGGCGCAGGCTGTCAGAGAGTGGTGCCCACACATCAGGCAGCGGGAGGACCGACGCTGCGACAATATCGCCAGCCAGGGCCGCACTTGCTGCTGCCTTGTCCGCCTCCGTCTTGGCGCGGGCCGCCTGGCCCTCCCCTTCACTGGTCACACGCTTCCACGGGATCAGTGTTTGCTTGGTTCCATCCGGTGCAGTCACCTCAACAGTGGTGGCAGTGCTCGTCAGCAGCGCCTGGAAGGCATCGCTCTGCTGCTGATAGGCACTCAGTGTGGCGGTCAGGCGGCGGGCGAACTCAGGGACGGAATCCGAGAAAGTCGTGATGATCTCGTAGGCTTTGCCCGTGGCAGTAACGCCACGGTAGGCCTGCACCAGATACAGCTCCGTGTTGGACACCACGTAGTCCACCTCGTAGAAATCCACCGAGGTACCACTGGTGATGCAAAAAAGGTGGCCCTTGGCCACCCCGTTCTTGGTGTCTGCGAAGGTTGTCCCGGTACCGGTCACCTTCTTGTTGCCATTGGTGACGGCCACCGTACCGTCACGCTTCCACACTCCAGCCATGCTGCCCCCTTACTGCCCGGTCACGCGGGAGAAGCCTTCGGACTTGCGCTGCTCCAAGTTGGCGTCAACCTGGGTCTTTTCACCCAGTTGCTGCAGGTAGGCGTTGTAGTGGCCGACAGCCCGATTGGAGTTGGCGCTGTATTCGGAATCCTTCGAGAAGGCCCGGTACATGATGAAGTCGATAAGCGGGTTGATGTAGATGTCATCCAGATCGGCCAGCGCCGGCGTGCCCATGTTTTCCACGTCCGCCAGCACCTTAGATTGCGGCGCTACGGAGTAGATCACATCCACCTTCACTGCGGCGGCGGGGCCCGGGTAGAGATAGAAGTTCTTGGGGTCCCGATCGTCATAGGTGTAGGCGGCCACGCTGGTGCCATCCTTGCCAGCATGCCAGTCCGGGTAACTGTCATCGAGGGCGCGCCGCGGCACGAAGCGGATCACTTTGCCGTCGGCATTGCGCAGCACCTCGATCAGCCGCAGGGCATCTGCAGGCAAAGTCTGCTTGGTACCAGCGGCGCAGTTGAACTGCACGTTCTTGGTGTGGGCGTCAGGACGCATCAACACGATCGCTTTGGCAGCATCGTTGTAGTAGTCCAACAGCTCCTGCTTGGGCCAGCGAACCCAGGTGCGATCGTTGAGCAGGGTATTTACCCGCTTCAAGATCGAGTCAACGGTAACGGTTGCCATGTGTGGAGTCCTTTAGAAAAAAGTGTGTTTGCGGGGCGGGTTGTGGAATTCGACCTGGGTCGGGGCGCTGTGCTCTTTGCGGAACCGGCCAGCGCGACGCCAACCTTCGACAAACTCAGTCCGGTGGTATCCTGCCCGCTTAGGGTCAGACCAAGGGCGGTCTGGCTGGGCATAGAGCAAGGCTGCGACGCCATGGGCAATGGCATCGGCGTGATCGTGGTAGAGCTGGGCTGGGAGCTCGGTGGCGTTCTTGACCGGGGCAGCCACATACCAGATCCGCACATTGCAGAGATCAGTAAGGATGCTCAGCTCATTGGCCGACATGGCGAAGTAGTCACGCCCACTGACAAATGGCGCGCCCCCTTCTCCGGTCAGGTGCAGCACATTGCACGATGTCATCCCGCTGATGTTGCAGACCTCCACCAGGCTGCCGGCTGACGCGCTGGGCATCAGTCGGTCAAGGGTCAGCAAGGCCGACTCCCGGCAGAACGTGATGGCCGCCTCTGTGACGGCCTCACTCAGCATGACTTCGAGCGGGCCGGTGATGTGCAGCCTGACAGTGGGCAGGAACTGCTCACGCGACACCATCTGCATGCTATTCCCCCTGCTCTGCCAGCTTGGCCTTCAGGGCATCACGCACGCGCACCCGGTAATCGGGCACTTTCTCTTGCGGGCCCTGCGGCTCGATATCCAGATCTTCCCCTTCCACCAGGGTGGCCAGTTGGGCAGAGGTCATCTTGGCCAGATCGCGCTCACCGACCACCATGCTCTGCTCTTCCGCCAGGCGGGCCTGCTCGGCGGCGAGGCGCTCCTTCTCTTTGGCGGCAGCCTGGGCAGTGGTCTCCTGCCGCTCCAGCTCGCCAGCCAGTGCCTCATGGCGGATCCAGACGGTCGGGAACTCCAGCAACTGCATGGCGATGTGGCTCTCCACATCAACGGCGGTGTGGCGCGGGAACACCAGGCGGGATCCGGTGACTGTGTCTTTCTTGCTCGGCTTGTCGCCGATATAAACCACGGCAATTTTGTCGCTCACGGCAATATCTCCAATCCAGAAATGAAAAAGCCCGGCGCAGGGCCGGGCATGGCGTGACGGGCAGCCTTACAGGTTGCCGATCACCTCATAGTGCAGCTTGAGCTTGACGGTTCCCGTTGCCGCACCACCGCCGACGGTGAGGGTGATCTCCTGGTCAGGTGCCGTCAGCAGGTCGTCAACCGGAATGTACTTGGCCACCGCCGTCACCGTGCCTTCGGCGTTGATGATGACGGTGTCGCCGATCTTGGCTGTGATGGTGGTACTCGCGCCCAGCGCAGTGCTGAACATCGTGACTCCCACCACTTTCAGGTTGGGCTCCACTTTGTCGCCAAACGCGACGACGTCGCCGGCCGGTACCGCCGCCAGCTTGGCCACCAGGGTCGGAGAGATGGAAAGGTTGCCGAACGCACCGACAAACCAGCGGTACGCTTTGGCGATCAAGGTAGTTTTGGCCATGACATGGCTCCTTATTGGGTCTGATAAACAGGGAGGGGGCGCTTACCCCCTCTGGTTTAGGGCTTAGCGGCCGATGGGGCTCACTGCGGTATCCAGCACCATGCAGCCATGGTCTTGGATGTTGCCGTTGCGCTGCTTGAAGCGGATTTTCTGCAAACCGGACACCCAGTTGATGGAGAGCTCGGTCGCGTTGCCGTGGTCGGTTTTCTCTTCGTGCATACCGAAGGAGCCACCCTGCTCGCCAGAGCCGAAGGCATTGGCCAGCGCCTGGCCACCCAGCAGCACCGCGCGGTCGATGGTGGTACCTGCAACCTTGTCCACTTCCACCCCGGTCGCGGAGTTGGTCGCGCACACCTTGACGGAGCTGCCTTGGTTGAAGCGGATCGGCATGCCCTTGTACTGCTTGACCAGGATGCCGCGCCACATCGCACCTTCACCACGGAAGATGGGGTGATTCCAGCCCTTGGCGCGCTCTGCCACTGCTGCCAGCATGGCGTTCCAGTCTTTGCCGGAACTGGAGGTGTAGAAGTCGTGCCATTGGCGCGGGGTGACGTAGAGCACATAGAGCGGTTCGCCGCCGGAGGGGTCTGCCACCATGCGGATCGGCTGGATGGGGTTGGCCATCTCGGACAGATAGAGCGCCATGTTGTCCACGCAGCCGAGGTTGAACCTGTCCGCGGCGTCAATGGCTTCGAAGGTGGTAGCATCCCCGCCGAAGAAGTGGCGCTCGTAGGTCGGCGCGGTCAGCGGGTTGATCATGATGTCGGCAAATTCCGGGTCATCCGCCAGCGGCAGAATGATATCGGTGGCCGAGTAATCCCCGCGAGCACCGGCCAGCTGAGCAAAGCCACGCTGGTCAACCAGGCGACCGTAGTAGCCATCGCCCAACAGCACACGTGCGGTCTTGATCAGGTCGTGCTTGGTGCGCTTCTGGCTCATCTTGCCGCCCGCGTCCACACCGTGGCGGGTCTGGTTGATCTTGAGCGAGAAGTCCGCGAAGGACATGCTCTCGAGGCGCCCTGCCAGCTTCTTGTCACCCATGGTCGGGCGGCCAGACAGTTGGTGGAACAGCTGCATGTCCACTTCATCCCCGGCGCCTTTACCAAGGTCGGTGATGCGCACCACGGGGGCGCCGGCGCTGGTCTGTTTGCCGCCGTTGACCTTGGCACCCTTGGGGGCCTCTTCGGTCAGCATGTTCACCAGCGAATGAGAACGGTTGGCCGCCGTGAACAGTGCGGCCTGCAAAATCTTGTTGGCTTGCGCCGAGGTGACTTGGGTCATGGTCCTCTCCTACATGAAAACAAAAACCCCGACACAGTGGTCGGGGTTGGCTTATTGAAATGGGTGGTGGGTTAGAACCCGGCCTGCTCCAGCAGCTCATCCATTTGGGTGTCCGTCATGGCGCCCATCTCGCCGATAAGCTCGGTCTGAGACATGGCGCCAAAGCGCTCCACTCCAGTGGGAGCGGCATGATGGGTCTGGCCGAGTGCCGAAGGGCTGGACGGGATGAAATCAGCGGGCTTTTCTGCACCCTTGCCGGGTACCTTGGCGGGAGGGATGACCTCATCACCAAAGGCCAGCTTGGTGCGGCGCGCCGCCTCTGCGAATCGCTCATCCAGCGACTTGCCTTGCCACGCGGGATCAGCCTGGAGCTTCTCATCGACGATGATGGCGAAGTCGAAACGGTCCTGGTCCTTTTCCCGCCAGCTCACCAGATCAGGTACCGCCTGCAGTGCGGCCTGTACCGGGTTGAGGGTGGGTTGAACCTGCTGCGGGGCGACCTGGGGCTCCAGCTTTTGGAGCTTGCGGGCAATGGCGGCGATGGACTTGCCGAGATCCGGGTAGTCCTGCGCCAACTGCTCGAGCTCCTCCTGGCTGATATCGTCGGGGTCCACGTCGGGGTTGATCCCGTGCTTCTCCATCAGCGCTTGCAGCTTGTCCCGCTCGGCTTGGGCCTGCTGCGACTGAGCCAGCTGCTCACGCAGTTGCTTGGCTTCATTGCGCGCCTGCTCCAGCACTTCATACGGGATGGTGTGTTGACCGCTCTTGGCCAGGATCACCTTCTCAGGCTCCGCGACCCCTTCACCGCCCTGCTCGGTGCTGCCCTGTTCGTTACCGGCTGCCACCTCGCCCGCCGACGGCGCGGGTTGTACGTCCGTTTGCTCGGTAGCAGTGCCATCATCCAGCTCGCTATCGGGCTCACGCTCGATCGCTTCCAGCATGGCTTCCAGTTCGTCCAGGCTCTCAGTGCCGTTCAGGTTGTCGATGTTCTTATCCATGGTTGTCCTCGTGGGTTTTCAGTGGGTGGTATCGCTGCCCAAGCGGGGGAAGGCTCTCGGTGAAAGCCCTCTCCGGCTGGAGCTGGGCACAAAAAAGCCCGCACAAGGCGGGCAAGGTCTGTCGTCTATCGCTAGGGATTCACTTCAACTCAAAATCTCTCGGAGGGTCGCGCCTCTCGTCTAGAGAGGTACTGTTTCTTTGCGCTCTCGACAGCGACCTGGTGCTGCTGTTCATTCTCGCCAACAGAGCAAACCACTATCTCGCCCTCTGCAACTGCAATCCTTGTTGAGATAATCGGTGGTGTTGCGCCACCGACTCGCGGCCCGCTCATTTCTTCAAGGTGGCACTTGAGCCGCCAGCCTTCCAGCTTCCACAGCTCTTGGCGGGCCTTGGCTTCGGCATCCTTGATGGCGTACTTGGCGCCAAGATCTGCATTGAAGTTGGCCGGGTCGGCGCAGGCGGTCATGCCGATGGCAAGGGTGAAGCCGTTGGCAGCAATGGCGGTGGCCAGCGTGGTTGTGGTGCCAGGCACAACCTGCACCTCATAGCGAACGCCACGCATCAGAGCATCGATCTGGTCCGGAGTAACACGCGGCGCAGTCAGCCCGAGAGTCTGGATCTCGCGCTCCATTTCGGCATCAATGTGTTGCTGGTCGGTCATGGCCCGCTCCAAATAAAAAACCCGGCACAGTGGCCGGGTCTGGAAATGAAAAAGGCCCAATCTCGACAGACTGGGCCATGTTGGGGAAATCGTAACGCTGGCAGGTCAGGAAAGCAACTATCAGAGCGCGATGGCGTCGATCTGCTGCTGGATGGTGTCCAACAGCTGAGCCTGCAGCACGGCTTGCTCCCCCTGGATGCTCTGCTGCTCAGCGGCAAGCCGCTCCATCTCCTGCAATGTCTTGCCTGTCTGGGCCTGCTTGAGGGCATCCTCAAACCGGATGGAGTCGGTCAGCTTGGCGATGCGCTGGGCCTCTGCCTGCCACTTGGCGGCCTTGCCCTCCAGCTCGGCCAGCTTGGCCTGCATCTCGCGCATGGCCAGCTCCTGCTGCATCTGGGCCTGCTGAGCCTGCTGCTCGGCGGCTGCGCGCTCCTCCTCGTTCATCTCGTCCGGGTCTTTCGGGATGTTCAGGGCATTGCGGATCCGCTCCACAAACTCGGCCTTGCGCGGTACATCCATCAGCTCGACCAGCAGGTCAAAGCAAGCGCCGGCAGCCTCGGGCGGGAGTTGTGACATGGCCTGGGTCATCCGCTCAGCCAACTGCTGCTTATAGGCGGCGGTTTGCTGGATCGGCGCCAGTGCGATATGGGCCCGCAGCCGGGTCACATCATTGGTGAGTTTGCCATCCTCCTGCTCCACGTTGACCACCACGGTTTTGCGGCGGCGGGGGTCATCCCGGTTCACGGTCACCTTGTAGTTGCGCTTGCTGGCCATGTCTTCCAGCAGGTACGCCAGCGCCAACTGCCCCACTTGCTGGCAGCCCATCCGGTAGTTGTCGTTGATCTCCGAAAGCGTGGTCGCCCCCTGCTCCACCAGGTTGCTGATAGCCACGCCGGACTGCCCGGTGGAGCCCTGGCCCAGGAAGGCGGCATAAACCCCCATGGTGTCCTGGATCAGCTTCACCGAGTCCTGCATCACCTGAAACTGCTGGGCCGCCACGTTGAAGTCCTGCTCCACCTTGAAGGCATCGCTCACGCTGGTCTTGTTGGCGCGGTCCGGGTTGAGCTCGATGTAGCCATCAGGGCGCTCGACCTGCTCCAGCACCTGACTCTGGCTCATGTTGGTGGCGTCCTTGTCCGTGATGACCCGCTTGGCCTGCAGCAGGAACGTCAGCTTGATACGCCGCAGGTTCACCTCGTCCTGTGCCGGCATGGCTCGAACAATCAACCCATAGGGCTCACCGGTGCGGTCTTTGCGGTAACCCCAGAACGGCACCAGCGGATACATGTTGTGGGGCGCAGAGCAGGGTCGATCAACCAGGTGATGGGGGCCGACGAACCAGGATTCCCGGATCACGGCCACCGGGCAGCGCTCCAGCTTGGCGCGCCCCATGGCCACAGCAGCCAGGTGCAGTTGATTGGTCTTGTCGTACTCCAGTGCCCGACCGGAGTCCAGCATCAGCACCTGACGCATGGTGTAGGTGCGGTAGTAGACCACCTGCAGAAGCACCCGATCCCGCTCCCGGCTGCACCACTCGATCTCCTTGCCGCTGAATTGGCTCCACTCGTCATAGGCGCTGACCAGATTGGGGTCCAGCCCCTCGATGGCGGTCAGGCTCATGACCCCATCCCAGTCGTTGACGCCCCACTCCAGCGCCTGTGCCTTGCTCGGGAACATGGTCTTGGCCTCATCCAGATCGACCCAGCGGCGTCGCATCAGCCAGCGGCAGTCGCTCAGATCCGGCTCCCTGCTATGCCAGTCCCAATAAACCTCGTCACGGTGGACATTGCTGAACTTGTAACGTGGGCCGAACGGGTCATCGCGGCGACACACCTCAACCCAGCCCAGGCCGGTCTTGATTTGGCCGCCGTAGGCCTCGCCCCGGGCGCGGTCTAGTCCGCCAAGGCGGCACATATCGGCGTATTCAGCGTTGACGGCCTCGGCCAGTTGCTCCAGCTCGTCGTCGTGGTCATCGGCGATCACCATCAGATCGGTGCGGCTCTTGGCTTCCATCCCCAGCACGCCGTCAATGGTCGGCGCGATCAGGTTGTGAATGGTGATGGGCTGGCCCCGAGCCTTGAGCACACTCACCACCTCGGGCGGCAGTTGATCGCCGTCGTAGTAGGCGCACGCCCGATTGGCGATAGAGCGCCAGTCCGGCTGGCCATTGATATCGCTCATCAGTTTGAGCAGGCGCGGGGTATCGAGGCCGCCTTTTTCAGGGGCCTTGGGTTGGGCGTTGATCATCAGTTGGCCATCCAGTGCTTGGGTTTGCGGGAGGATTCAGGTTTGACGATGCGGGCCGGCATCCGGACACGCATCTCTTGGGCAATCATGTAGCTCATGAGCTGGTCGTCGTAGCAGCCGTCCTGGGCGTTCATGCTGCCGCTCTTGTCGTAGACGTAGGTGGTGGCTTCGGAAATGGTACCGATCCAGCGGATCCCGGACTGCCCGGCACGCAGCAGGGCCTTGAGGCCATCAACCAGGATCGGCTTGGACTGCCGAGTGGTGAGCCAGCCGAGGCGCGGGGTCTCGTCGTCGCGGTCCCGGTCGATGTGCTCCTGGGTGTAGATGCGCCGGGTCGGGTAGATTTCACGGAGCTTGAGCAGCACGGCGTGGCCGTGGTTGTTGCGCTCTGGGCCGATGTAGGCCGGGCCATGCTCTGCGGTGCCGTAGAACCTGCCAACGTGGGCCAGCAGTTGGGCAAACAGCCCGGGATCCAGATGCCCGAACCAGTGGGCCACCTGCCGGCCGTCGCTCTTGGCGGTCACGTCGAGGCTTGAACGGTCGCCGTGCTCCAGCCCTTCCGCCACGTCGGCGCCGATGGCGTAATCCTCGTCAGGGTCTGGCAGCTCCCAGACCAGCAGCATGTTCTCGAGGGAGCGCTGGCCACGCTCGTCCAGCTTCTCCGGTTTGCGGGCCTTCTCGCGCCTGCCGGTCACTGGGTCGATGTCGTAGACGATGAGCGGGGCCATGCAATCGCCCTCGGCATCCATGGTATGGATGGGGTCGAACACCCGGCGCCCTGAGGTGAGGAAGGCTTCCAGCGGCGTGCTGGGGAACTCCTGCTTCATCTCGGCACCCAGTGTGGCTTCCTTCAGCACGTACCATTGCCGCTGCTCGTCGGTAATGGTGCAACCCATCGACTTCTCCACCGCAGTGAAGTATTCAGCCTGGGTCTTGCTCATCACTACGCCGGATGCCGGCACATCTGCGCGATACTTGGGGTCCTGCCACCAGGCGAAGAAGTGGAACTTCCAATCCAGCTGACTGAGCTCACCAGAGGCCCGGGCCAGCTCGAGGGATTTCATGCTCATGGCGTGGAAGTCGCCCCCCACCCCTTCGGCTGTGCTCTCGATGAAGGCCACCGCGCCAGGGTGGATTGCCTGCAGGGTCCCGGTTCGCACCTCCTTGGCCTTCTCCGGGTACTTGGCGCAAATCTTCCCATGCTCGGAGACATGCAGGCGCTGGACGGTACCGGAGCG
Source organism: Aeromonas sp. QDB25 (assembly GCF_027707725.1). Lineage (NCBI taxonomy): Bacteria > Pseudomonadati > Pseudomonadota > Gammaproteobacteria > Aeromonadales > Aeromonadaceae > Aeromonas > Aeromonas sp. QDB25. The sequence goes on from NZ_JAPCIZ010000022.1 coordinate 59,196, forward strand.
GAAGGAAGTGGCCACCTGGATGCTGGAGCCATGCCGGAACAGGATGTGTCCGCCATTCGCCCCGCCACGCCGGGTCACCACCTTGAACTGGGCCTTGAGCCAACCCGGCAGGTTATCGAACGGGACTTCAATCTTGGTGCGGTAGATCTCGCCGGCGGCCGTCAGGTCCTGGGCGATGATCCCGCACTTGAGGTTCTTGTTGAACAGCGCCTCATCCAGCAGATAGATATCGATGGCGGTGGAGAACCCAAGCTGGCGCGCCTTGAGGATGATGTTCAGGTACCACATGGTCCGGAACAGCAGCTCCTGTGCTGGGCGCAACCGGAAGCGCACCAGTTGGCCCTGCTCGTTCTCGATCATGTAGAGGTTGTTCATCCGCCACCACTTATCGCTGAGCTTCGAACGGATGTAGGCCATCTGCTCCTGCTCAGTCATGGCGGAGGTATCGAGTTCGGTCATTGGTGGATCTCAGGCAATAAAAAACCCGCCGAGGCGGGTTTGTCTTGGTGATGCGGTTTACACTGCTATTCCACATTTCTGCTTTATGTAGCCGATTGCGAGCTCCTTACTAACGTCCTTTAGGACACTAATAGGCTCACTTGATATTTCTTTTAACCGAGCAAAGATATCTGGCTTATCTAAGGCCGAAGCAAATTCAAAGCCTGCTTTTGTGATAGAGACCTCAGCATTAAAGTATTCTGGATCGCCTTCATTGTCTGGTGAGTCGGATAAGCCACAGAATCCAGCCTTGCTCACATCATACAAAGACCTTGAATTTGCATCACATATATACCCTTCCTCAACAAGCATCAGATAATGGAAGGAGAAGTTGTGAATATTGTTGACCGGATATTTCGACATAATATCGGAGATAACGCCAACACATTGTAAGCGTTGAGTTGTAATTTCACGATTGGGTTGATTTGAAATTGCACAATCGGTCTGATGGAAGGATACCCGCCATCACTAAGGAGACTGCCTGTGCCCCATCGTGAG